>CAUZRT010000442.1:0-2509 GCA_963582235.1 Lentisphaeria bacterium | reverse complement strand
ACGAACCACTTGACTTTCTTCTCCGACCGGGCGGCAGCCGCGACCGTCTTGAAGCTGCCGCGCGAAACGTCGATTCGAATTTTGCAGTCTTTCATGTTGCTTATCATAACGCGTCTTTGATCATTGGACATACGACACGTAGTGTATCATATCTCGTATTCCGCATCCCTCCCGCATCACGAATCCTGCATCCCGTATCGCGACCAATGAGATATCAAACACCGCGCTCACTCTCAGCGTTTTGCCGGACCGTGCTGCCCGTACTTCAGAAAGCGGTGAATGGCCGGCGCATCCTCGACGATGTGACTGCGACTGTCGCGACGGATCGCTGGAACTCATTCGACCGCTTTCATCAAACGACAGAGACGCTGGTCGATCGTTACGAGCGCGCCGGTGCCGCAGTGGAGGTTCAATCAATTCAGACCGGCGGCAGAATCGGCTCCGGCCGGTGGATCATTCAGGAAGCGCAGGATATCCGTTCTGCCACCGTCGACGTGATCCACCCGATTCGCTGCCGCGTGCTCGACTACCACGAGAACCCGTGGCACGTCGTTCAATGGACAAGCGGTACGCCGGAGAACGGGCTGGTCACTGAACTGGTCATCATCGATACCCTGGACGAGCTCGGCAGCATTGTGCCCGGCGCACTCGCGGGCAAAATGATCCTGACGCAGCTGGATCCGCGGCCCGCATTGAAGCAGCTGTCCGCCACGGGAGCAGCCGGGGTCATCTCCGACAAGCCGATAGCAGGCCACCCGGATGCGACCGCCTGGATCAAGTTCGGCTGGGGCGGCATCCCGATCGAGAACGCGGCCGTGCGTCTGGTGGGGCTGGTGCTTTCTGAGAACGGCGGCAGGAAACTCCGCGCAATGATGCGGACACATGGCGGCCTGAGCCTGCTGACCAAGGTCGATACCCGCCGCTACGTCGGCACACACGATGTGGTTAGCGGCATCGTGCGCGGCCGCGACGATTCGGCAGAAGAGGTTTGGGCACTGGCGCACAGCGCTGAGCCCGGCGCCATCGACAATGCATCCGGGGTGGCCGTCTGCCTGGAGATTGCCCGCGTCATTGAAAAGCTGATCGCCGCCGGGCGACTGCCCCGGCCACGGCGAACGATTCGACTGCTCCATGCCTATGAAAGCTACGGCTTTTTTCATTACCTGGAAAATGTGCCGCGCTTGCAAACACCCTTGGCCGGTGTCTGCATTGATTCCGTGGGGTCCCGGTCCGACCTGTGCAACGGGCAGCTGTACTGGCGATCGACCATTCCGATGTCCGCCGGCTTTGTGGACCGAATCGGTGCGGTTGTCATCCGTGCAGCGCTGCGTCTGGGGAAGCCCGGCTACCGGCTGGCCCCCGGTCCTTTTGTCTCGACGATGGACACTCTGATGGGAGATCCGCAGTACGGGTTCCCGTGCCCCTGGATCAACACCTGCTATTGCTCCACATCCGATCAGCTGTGGAACGGCTATCACAGTTCGAAGGATACCCCGGGTTTCCTGAGCCGGAGCGGGCTATCCTCCTGCACTGCCGCCATGGCCGGCTACCTCTATTACCTGGCGGACGCGGGCAGCCGGGAGGTGATGGAACTGGCGAAGTCGGAAACTGATCGAATCATTCAACAGCTCGCAGGCACGAAGAAAAGTTGTTCGCCGGCAGAAATGCGTTACTTGCAGGACACACACCGGGTGAGCATGGACCGGCTGAAACGCTGGATTTCCGACGACGAGGCTGTCGACATTCTGAATGATAATGAACGCCGGGTGCTTGAGGCCGCCGCGGCAATACCGAAAAAGGGACGCGCCCGCAAGCGCCTGCCGCCGGGCGCCAGGCGAGTACCACGACGGCTCGCACCCTTGGCGCCGACACTTGAAAACACACCGCCGCTTATCGCCGCGCAAATACACGATAGCGGACTTCCCGCCTGGGCCCTGTTCTGGGCTGACGGCAACCGGACGCTCGCCGAGATTGCCGATGCCGTTGGTTGCGAAACCGCCAACGCAGTAAGCTATGAACAAGTTGCAGCGTTTTTCGAGGCGCACGCCGCCCTTTCTTATGTCGAGTTGAATTGATTGCCGGGAAGTAGAAGCTCCATGAAGTGCGTATCCGGCTACGCCGGGAATTGATCACCGTTCATTGTGGTCTGTCCTGTGACAAAACAGAGATAACAGTTTGGACTATTCAGCCATCAAAGGGTTCAACTATCAACCCAGCTACGGGCGCACCGGATTCGAAATCTGGCAACTGTTCGACGCTGCTGTCGTCGACCAGGAAATCGGCCGCGGCAAAACGTATTTCCCGCAGACCAATGCCGTTCGGTTATGGCTCTCATGGGAATCGTTTACCCGCGGCCCGGAGCGGTTCCTGGGCAACTTCGAGGCGGCGCTGGCAATCGCGGCCAAGTATGATCTGCTGGTCATGCCCGTCCTCTTCAATCGCTGGCACAGTATGCTCGCCGACTATGGCGGTATATACATCGATCACTTTATGCCGGGCATCAGCTCGG
>CAUZRT010000441.1:0-2516 GCA_963582235.1 Lentisphaeria bacterium | reverse complement strand
ACAGCGTGATGCCGTCAGGCGAACTGCCGAGGCATTGCTGCCCCACACTCGATAATGTTGATCCAGATCCTCACCGTCACGATTGTCAAATGGCAAAATTACGAGAAGATGGAGAAACTGTTCAAAGACTTCAAACACTCCATCGATGCCCTCGAGAAAAATCTGAAGATTGTCAATGAGGACGTTAAGGTGCTCGAAAAACGTATCAAAGATCCCGAGGGGATCAACCGCATTACGAAAGACGAAATCGTTAACTATCTCGAGGCGGTCAGCGCCAGGATCAAAGCCGTCGAGACGTCCCTGCATCGTTTGCAGTTCTTGCAAAAGCAAACAATGACGGCGGCCGGCCCGGTTGGAAATGCGGTGTGATCGACCCGGTTTTGAACCATGCCAGAGAAGATACATGATGCCGCGGATTCTCCTCTGTCGTTTTCAGTTTTTCAGGTCGGTCAGCGAAAATTCGAATGGCAGGATATTGTCGCCTTTGGTGAATTTTCCGGTGCCATGGATGAGGCCTTGGCCACCGCCGGCGTCGTCGAATCACGAGCTCACACTGGCGACGGCGGAGCGCAAAAACGTTCTATACGTTTATAATTACGCGGGCAGGAACAAATGCCGGACCGCACAGCTTCCCGGCATGTCCCGTTCGACGCTCGATCGCAAGCTGAAAGCCGCCGAGGACGCAACGGCGGCGCCGTAAAAGTGGAAAAATCCAACGTGTTTTTGCGGAGTCCGCAAAAACATTAAGCCATATGCCCACAGCTCCGATCACCGATACCGTGATCAGCCCCGACGCCCACGAAAAGTGGCTCGAGGCGTTCAATGCAACGTGGGCAAACCGTCATCGGATCTTTCAATCCTGTGCGCCGCCGCCCTGGTGGGCGCCCGGACTGGCGCTGACGGCTGAGATCCGGCAGAACTACGAAAAGTATCTGCCGGTCGCTGAGTATCTGCAGGACCTCGCGACGCTTGTTCTGCCGCGTTTGCCCCATCCCTCATGGCTTCCAGTTGTATTGAAGCGCAGCCTCGCGCTTTCATATGTCGGCGCCGCCGGGCTTCCCGCATCTCTGCCCGATCTGTGGTCCCTGCTGCCGCCCCGGTTCGCCGGCCGTCTGTCCTGGGCGGACGGCGATCTGCTGCCGCTGGCATGTGCGATCGCCGCGCCGCTGAAATTCGGTTCCCGGACCGGTCGATACCCGGAGCAGACGCAATATCTGGTGGAATGGCTGCGCCAATCGAATCGATCGCTGCTTGTCGTCGATTATGGCTGCGGCACCGGCCAGGGAACATACGAAATCGCCGCACTCGTCGCTCGTTCGGGACGTCCCGGCCGTGTGATCGGCGTCACCCCGGAACCGCTCGAGGCCTGGATGGCGTTGAACCGTGGGCTGCCGCACCTGGACATGGCCCGGCCTACCGACCCCGTAAACAAGCCGATCGCCGGCAAGAGCAGCATCAGCATCACGGATACGCCGAGCCGCGCAACGGACGCCGGGACCAATGATGGCTTCGCGTTTCCGGTGCCGACATCGACGGTGCCGATACTTTTCGCCGCCGGTGATATCCGGAACTTCGCGCTCAGTCGACGCGCCGACGTCATTCTCTGCAATGGCCTGATTGGCGGGCCGGCCCTGAACGACGACCGAACCCTCAAACACATCTGGGTCCGCATCCAGGACCAATTGGCGGACAACGGCATCTTTGTCATCGGCAGCCGGTTTCACGCCGGCTGCACGCCTCGTATCGAACGCTTCATCGCAGCGGCCGAGCGCCATGCATTCGCTGGGGCCCCGCTGGCCGGCAGTTGTGTTTTCCAGCGTCGGCCAAATGCGTCGCTTCCAGCTTGATTTCTGCCCGACAGGAAGTATCTTTCTCTGCTTTTTGCGAACAGCAGTCGGGCGAGTGTCCCCAGTCTTAATTACGCAATACGCGATACGTCCACCATGTGCGGAATAGTTGGATATATAGGCGAACGCCAAGCGCCCGGGATCTGTCTGGCGGGACTTCGGCGTCTGGAATACCGCGGCTACGATTCAGCGGGTATCGCCGTTATTCATGACGGCGCCTTGGACAGCCGGAAGGTTGTCGGCAAGCTCGACAACATGGAAGAGCTTCTCCAGAAACAGCCCATGGCGTCGACGATCGGCATCGGTCATACGCGCTGGGCGACGCACGGTAAGCCGTCGATCGAGAACTCACACCCCCATATCAGCAATGACGCGCGCATCGCGGTTGTCCATAACGGCATCATCGAAAACTATCAGGAGCTCCGCGGCCAGCTGACGGCCGACGGTTGCGTATTCACGAGCCAGACCGATACCGAGGTCATGGCGCATCTGATCGAAAAACATTATGACGGCGATCTTCGCCAGGCTCTGTGCCGCGCCGTCCGTGAGCTGCACGGCGCCTTCGCTTTCGGGATCATCTGCGCCGATAGCCCGGATGAGATGGTCGCCGTGCGTCGCTTTTCTCCCCTTGTCGTCGGCATCGGCGATGGCGAGAATTATATCGCCTCG
>CAUZRT010000440.1:0-2527 GCA_963582235.1 Lentisphaeria bacterium | reverse complement strand
TTTATCTGGTCGACAGCGGCGACTATTATGATTTCATCAACCGGGTACGGCGCGACTGGGATATCCACACGCAGATTGACGGCAGCTACGTGTTCATGCCCGGTGACCGTTTGCTGGCGGCCGGCGACAAGAGCATCTCGGCGCTGGCCGGCACCGGCACCCACGTGGTCATGACCTCGAGCTGGAAAGATCCGAAGACCGGTGAGTACCATTCCTACTTCAGCTTCAAGCCGGCCGGGGTTCTCGACGACACGGAAGAGAGCGCGTATCTGCGCGACGTCCTGAAGCGTGCTGCGGCGCGCATTCACAAACTCGCCCCTGGCGTGCCGGTGCTGGCGAAGATCCATTGTTACCACAACATCGTGCGCCGTCAGAATGAACTCGAGGAATTCAAGGACAGCGCCGTCTACGATGCAACCGGCGTTCACATCAAGGACTCGAACTACGGCTACTGTTATTACCCGAGTCTCGACAACAGCTACGGCAAGGCTTTCATCGAGCTGATCGAGTGGTTCATCGAGGAAGTCGGCGTCGATGGCTTTTACTGGGATGAACTGTCCGGTGCCGGCGTCACCAGCGGGTCAAAGCCGACACAGATGGTCTTCGGTCCGTTTGACGGGCACACCGCGACGATTTCGCCCGAGACCCATCGGATCGAGAGGAAGACCGCAATTTACGCCTTGCTCTGCGACCGCTTCAAAAAACACGTCATCGATTCAATGCTGGCACGCAATCTCCTGGTGCTGGCCAATTCACAGCCCTGCACCGCGGCCATGCAACGGTATCGTTTCCCGCGAATGGTCGAGTCCCACGTCCAGGCATCGGACAGTGTGCTGGCGCATATGCATGCCCCGCTTGCCTATACCCGTGCCAGTACATCCGTTGCCGACTTCCGATATCGCCTCTCTTTCGGCGCCATTCCGCTGCGCCGTCCTCTCGGGGAGGGGCAGGCGCCGATCGACCTGTCTTTCCCGATCACTGTTCAACGCCTGGCGAAAGGCACTATTGTCGGCGAACGGAAAGTGATCACCAGCGTCGATCATACGCTTGAAAGCTGGGCGCCCGGCACCAATGTCCGCCGCTACGACATCGACGCCGACGGCAAAGTCGCGCGCTCCACCCTGCAACTGAACGCGGCCCCCTTCCGCGTCGTCGTCCCGCCGGACGGTCTGGTTGTCCTGGAACAGGCACCATGACCTTCCTCATCGACGCCAATCCCCATTCCAAACCGGAGGGATGCAAATCCGGATTATCGAGATTCGTGTTCCTGTTGATTGGCAGTGTCGCGTTGATCGTCTCTGCAGAACCCGTATTCGAACTTTCGGCGGATGGTCTCGGCAATACGAAGGATCCCGCCATGAACGGCAAGCCACACGGTACCGTTGCAGTGCTGGAAGGCGTAGTCCCTGCCGTCGAGTTCGACGGCAAAGGCTTCGTGCTGTTTGGCAATCCGGCGGTGTTACAGATCGACACGGCATTGACGATTGCCGTCTGGATTATGAACGCACCCGACGAGACTGCCAATGTGCAATACATTGTCTCGAAGTGGAGTTGGAATCTCTACACGGACATGCGTGACAACACGAACTATCCCGTGTTCGAGACTCGCAATGCCGACAATGACGGTTGGGACTCTTTGCGGAGTTCGCAAAAAATGGGGTTCAACCGGTGGAATCATGTCGTCGCGGTTTTTGACGGTGAGCGACGTGAGAAAACTCTGTACTTGAATGGCCAACTGGTCGGCCGCCACGAAACCGATGAGCGCCTCGGCGGGGTCAAGGAGCAGCCGCTCTACATTGGACGCTATGCAAAAGGCAGACAACAATTTCGGGGTCGGATCAGTGGTGTCCGGATTTTCGATCGGCTATTGTCAGCGAAAGAGATTCAGGAGCGCTATCGCCGGGAGGGTGGGGAACGCCAGGTGGATACAAAGCATGAACAACCGATGAACCCGCCGCCGCCACAAGGCAAGCCCCAGTTCAAGTTGCAGGTGCCCGGCATCGGCCGCGACTTCAATATCCAGGAGCCGTACCAGATCGCCGAAGCTGGCAAGCAGTCTCGGGACGGCATCACCCTGTACCAGGATGACAACGCCCGCAAAGAAATTGCGGCGTTCGCAAATCGTCTGGAATACACCTTCGAATACGAGCTGGCGCGCGGCCAGGAGTCGCTGAGCATCCAGGTGCCGATCGTCGACGGTGACCAGGTTCGCATTCATCACGGCGCGACGCGTTCGTCGCCGGACGTACTGGAGTTGGACGCTGCCACGGTTCGTTCGGAACAACGACAGATCAATCAGTTCCGTTATCTCGAGGTCGACCGGCAGACAAGCGGCTTCGCGATCGATACCCACCCGTGGGGCGTCTACGGCGAAGACCCGTCGGTGGCCGAGTTTTCCCTGCGCACGTGCAGCATTGCATTCAACAAAAATGGCCTGGCAATCACATACCGGATCCCGCGCGGGTATCAGGGGTATCCGACGTCGCTGTTTGGTAAAGTCGTCTTTTATAAAACAGCGACGTCGTTT
>CAUZRT010000439.1:0-2547 GCA_963582235.1 Lentisphaeria bacterium | reverse complement strand
CCTCCTTTAAAAAGGAACAGTATGGCGAAGCCGTTGAAGCATTCTCAGCCTTCGTTACCAAGGACTCCCCGGCCACCAGCCAATTCATGTACGGGATGGCGCTGATCTATGACGAGCAGCCGGCCAAGGCGCGGCGATGGATCAACCGCGCCGCGAAGCTCGAGCCCGCAAATGATACATATCGGCAAGCCACGGCGGATTTGAGAAAAATCCTCGCGAACGGGCACGGCAACAATCAGCCGCACCTGCCGCGGACAGGCAATATGTACACGACCGTCACGGAGGCGCAGACGGCGACAGGGAAACTCGACATCGATGCGCCGTACAAACAAAACGCCGTTTCCAAGCTGCGCGGCGACGGCACGGCGCCCAAGGACTTCCACTGGCTGGAGGAAAACATTCCCTGCCAGCGCGATTGTCCGGCAGCTACGAATATCCCGGAATATCTCGCTGCGATCTATGCCGGAGATTACGATCGCGCCTACCGCATCAACCTCTGGGACAACGTTTTCCCGGCAGTGCTCGGGCGCGTTTGTTCCCGTCCCTGTGAGGAAGGTTGCCGCCACGGCTGGGAGGACCTCGGCGAATCCGTCGCCATCTGTTTTTCCAAGCGTTCCGCCGCCGACTTCAAGACCTCGGCCCCGGTCGCCCTCGAGAAGATTTACCGGCCCACCGGCAAGCGCGTCGCGGTTGTCGGCGCCGGCGTCGCCGGTCTGGCAGCGGCGCGAAATCTGGCGCTGTTCGGGCACGACGTCGTGGTTTATGAAAAGCATACGATCCCCGGCGGCATGATGAATCAGGGGATACCGGAGTTTCGTCTGCCGCGGGATTACATCGACCGCGAGGTCGAGCAGGTCCGCCTGGCCGGCGTCGAGATTGTCTGCGGTACGGCAATCGGGCGGGATATCCCGCTGCCCGACCTCGTTGGCGGATTCGACGCCGTCGTTATGGCCGCCGGTACGCTGCTGCCCAACATTCTCGACCTCCCCGGCAACGACCTCAAAGGCATTCGCCACGGTCTCGATTTCCTGCTTGAAGCAAACGATACGAACTATGCTGAGGTCGGCAGGAACGTCATCGTCATCGGCGGCGGATTTACGGCAATGGACTGTGCGCGCACCGCCATCCGGCTCGGCGCCGACAATGTTCGCGTCGAAGACGAGGAGCCCCACGTCCAGTTCGGCGCCACCAACGTGCGCGTCGCCTATCGCCGCTCGGCGACGGAAATGCTGGTGACGCCCGGCGAAATCGAGGAGCTCAATAATGAAGGCATTCCCATGGAGTTCATGGTCAGCCCGGTGGCGTTCGTTGGGGACCGGAAGGGAAACGTCAAGAAGATGAGTCTCATCCACACCGAACTCGGGGAGCCGGACGAAAGCGGGCGCCGCCGTCCCATCCCGATCGCCGGTAGTGAATTTGAGGTGCCGGCCGATACGGTGCTGCTCGCCACCGGGCAGTTCCCGGATACCCGCTGGATCGACGAGGCATTGAAGGACGACCTAGTCGCCGACGATGACTGGCTCAAGAGCGGCACCGCCCACAAAACGGCGCACCCGAAGATCTTCGTCGCCGGCGATTTCGCCACCGGCGCCTTGACGCTCATCGACGCCATCGGCCACGCCAAAGACTGCGCCCGGGCCATCGATACATGGCTGATGGGCGAGAAGCGCGTCTTCGATGTCGCTCGCGTTGAGGATACGCCGGGTGGCTCCGGACGTATCCGCGAGATGGACGCGGTTCCCCTGCAACCCATGCCGACCATCCCGCTGTCGGAGCGTACGCTGCGTGCCGAAGTCGAGGCCGGCTTCGACCAGACCTTGGCGGTGGACGAGACGCAACGTTGCTACATGTGCCATTACAAATATGAAATCGATAATGACAAATGCATTTACTGCGACTGGTGCATCAAGGCAAAGCCGCGGCCAGATTGCATTGTGAAAGTGAGCGATCTCGTCTACGACGATGACGACCGGATTGTCGGTTTCACGCGGACGGAAAAGAGTGAAGACACCAAGTTCATCTACATCAACCAGGAGGATTGCATACGTTGCAATCTCTGTGTTGATGCCTGCCCCGTCGACTGCATCAGCATACAGAAGGTCAGTCTGCAGCAGACCCGCAAAGACGGGTCGCTGTGCTGCGCCTATTAAAAAAAACCGCCCGCCTTCGCGTTGCCGAAGTTCTCGGCGACGGCGTCCCAATTCACCACGTTCCACCACGCCGACACATAGTCCGGCCGACGATTCTGATACTTCAGATAGTAGGCATGCTCCCAGACATCCAGTCCGAGGATCGGGGTATCCCCCGTCATGTGCGGACTGTCCTGGTTCGCCGTGCTGTATACGTCCAGCCCGCCACCGCTGGTGACCACCAACCACGACCAGCCGCTACCGAAGCGGTTCGCCGCCTCAGTCGAAAACTTCTCCTGAAATGTGGCGAAGCTTCCGAAGGCCGAATCGATTGCCGATCCCAGCTCACCCGACGGCGCGCCGCCGCCGTTCGGACCCATGATCGTCCAGAACAGGTTATGGTTAACGTAGCCACCAC
>CAUZRT010000438.1:0-2555 GCA_963582235.1 Lentisphaeria bacterium | reverse complement strand
CCGCGACACGGTAGTCCTCGTCCAGAAACCGCAGTGCTGTTGCCCGACCGATGCCGCTGGCGGCGCCGGTTATGATGGCGAGAGGTTTACTCATCGATGGATCCCCTTGGCTCCCTGGTTCATTAATGTTCGCCGCAAGGCGAAGCCCTAACGATTGTCATATTCAGCGAAAATACAAGAATACTCGATCAGCGCGGCGTTTCCAACGGTGCTGTCCGACGTACAGTCACCGAACGCACAGCATCTCACTGCCGCACCGCGACTTAGATGTCCAGATACGCGGACAAACAGGCCCAGAAAAATATCCGATCCGGGCGCCACCGGCCTTCGCCGGCGCCAGCCGACGCTTCACCGACCGCCACGTTGCCAATGTGGCCTTTGCCATTGTCCAGGGCGGTCAAGCGGCAAAGTTGAACGAGTCAAACAGGTAAAAAGGGAGGAGAACCCGGGTTGCCCGACGATTGTGATTTGCTCGATTACAAGGGTAGGTTAGGGGCACGACCACAACCTGATTCACGTCAATTCGCGTTTGAATGCAGTAGGCAGGAGGATGACCGATGCACTTAACGGTTGAGACCGTCGCAATCGATGCGCAGCGGACGATCGACGGCGACCTGTATCCGCATGTCTACGAGTGCAAGACGCAGGGCGCAACGATCGAGATCGCGTGCAACTGGATTCGGGCCCATCGCCAGGAACTGAATGCCCGCAGTGACGCTGTCGGTACGATCCTGCTGCGGGGCTTCCCGATCGCTACGGGTCAGGACTTCGATGCCGCAGTCACGGCCTTCGACTTTCCCGTTTTCACGTACGAGGAATCGTTGTCCAACGCCGTGCGCCGAAACGTCACGCCAAAGGTCTTCACCGCCAACGAAGCGCCGTCGACCTTTACGATCCTCATGCATCACGAGATGGCGCAGACACCGATCTATCCGTCCAAGCTGTTTTTCTTTTGCGAGCAGGCGCCTGAATCGGGCGGTGCCACGCCGGTCTGCCGGTCTGACGAACTGTTTCGAATTCTCAGCCAGCGTGAGTCCGCGTTTGCGCGGGACTGTGAAGAGAAAGGATTGAAGTACACCCATGTCATGGCCGGCAACGACAATCCCAGCTCGGGTATGGGCCGCAGCTGGGTGAACACCTTCGGTACGGATTCCCGGGCCGGTGCCGAAATGCGCATGCAGAAGCTCGGCTACACCTGGGAATGGCTCGACGACGGTAGCTGTCGGGCCACAACGCCGGTCCTGCAAGCGGTGCGCAACGTCGGCGGGCGCAAGACATTCTTCAACCAGCTCGTCGCCTTCAGCCGCGGCTTGCTGGAAAAGCGGGTCGATGCATCATACAGCATTCGATACGGTGACGATACGCCGTTCGACGTTGAACCGCTGGCAGAGGTGGCCGCCATCGCCGAGGAATGTGCGGTGGACCTGCCCTGGCAAAACGGCGATGTTGCCCTGGTCGATAATTACCTCACCATGCACGGTCGCCGTTCATTCACTGGCGACCGTCGCGTTCTCGCCTCTTTGATAGCGTCATGATGCTTTCGCCACGCCGGAAAACTCAACGACATGACAGCGGCCGGACCACAACCTTTCCCAAGCCCGCAGACCTCACCGTACGGGAAATCCAGCCCGGTCACGGATGCCCCGGTACACTGAACTCGACGCAGGATTGACTTTGCGGCTTCCGCGATCGTATTGTAATATTCGCCTACGGGTCAAATCGTCTTGCCACTCACTGTAGGACCAGCCATGAATCTTTGTGTTGCCGCCTGTCAGATTCTGACATTCCCGTCGCCATCCGAAAGTGCCGCGAAAGCGATCGAATGGATGCAAACAGCCGCTGCCGATGGCATCGACGTCATTGCTTTTCCCGAGGCGACACTGTGCGGTTATCAGTGTGACGAGGCCTATTGGCAGGCCGCCGACCCGGACGACTTCGCCGCCGCCGAGGCCGACGTCGCAGCGGCTGCAGCCGAGCTCGGGATCAGCGTTGTTATCGGTACCGCGGATTGGGAGTCGGGGCGGCTGTTGAACAGCCTGGTCGCGATCTCCGGAACGGGGGAAATCCTGGGGCGCTACGCCAAGACGCACCTGGCTGAGAGCTGGCCGCAACCCGGCCGGATCCTGCCAATCTATGACGTTGGCGGCGTGCCGTCCTGTTTCATCATCTGCCACGACGTACGGTATCCCGAGCTCGTGCGGCTGCCGGCAGCTGCGGGTGCCCGGGTGTGTTACTTTCTCAGCAACGAAGAAGGCGTTCTTGCCGAGCACAAGCTCTCGGCCTATCGCGCCATGCCGATTTCCCGGGCCACGGAAAACGGCATCTACGTTGTCATGGCGAATGCGCCCGGGAACAAGGCTGATTTGCGTTCGCCTTCACAGTCCCACGGCAACAGCAAGATCATTGATCCGCAGGGCAATGTCATCGATGAGGCGGGGCACTTCGAAGAGTGTTTAGTGACCGCAACCATCGATCTGGATGCCGCCACGGCCGGCATCGCGCGCCGCTCGATCACCGACGACACGATCCTCAAGGACTGGATGTGCGATGGACTC
>CAUZRT010000437.1:0-2555 GCA_963582235.1 Lentisphaeria bacterium | reverse complement strand
TCTTTCTTTTGCCGAAAACTGCTCGCACCTTGTCGAGTGTTCGCAAATGACTGTCGTGCGCTGCCTGCAATCGCTTCAGTTGTTCTGCATCGAATCTATTGCGATCACCTCTCAGTCGCCGATTACGCTCCAGAATATATATCTGGTGAAGACTCTTCTTGTAAACGACCAGTACGCGATGCATGGGGGAGGAATGGTGAATTGTTATGACCCTTCCCATCATTCCAATCCGATATGTTTGCCGAAGAAATACACCGATCGATTCGCACCCCAGCCGTGGCCGCCGGGATGGAGGTCGAGATCCAAATTCCCGCTGGCATTGGCGGCCTGATAGATCTCCCGAACTTTTTGGTAGCATGCGATTGCGGAGTCGATGAGGAAACAGTCGTCGTAGGCGCCAATATCAACAAGCAGTGGTCGCGGTGCAATCAACCCCTGAAGATCCGGGAGATCCACCAGTTTGAAGAGGCCGGGCGCCACCTGCATGCCGCAGTAGTTGTTGTCCCGAAAGCCGAATCGCGGCCATAAGTCACTGTAACAGATGATCTCCGCGGCCGTGAACCGTTGGTCGCACAGCATGGACCAAAGGGTCATGGTGCCGCCGCCGCTCAGGCCCATGACGCCGAGGCGATCCGCATCGACAAATCGCTGCATGCAGATGAAATCGGTAGCCGCCATGCCATGGCTGACGTTGATCGAGATGGATGTCATACCAAGCATCGTCGCATGCACATACAAGAGATCGCACCAGTCGCGTTTGCCGATGGCGCCGCGATGATTGGGTTTGTGTCCGTCGCAGCGCTCGCCCGCGCCAATCCAATCGATGGCAAACGTGACATACCCCGCCTTCGCCATCTGATGCCCGTAGTCATAGTTGTGCGCCTGGATGTTCTCACGGCGCGACGCCGACGAGTCGTTGCCCATTACAGAGTCCTTCCCGAATTCCCCGTGGCCATGCCAGCAAAGGATGGCGGGGCGTTTTTCCTCGTTCCGCAAGTCGCCTGGAATGTTTACATGCAACGTTGCCGCAATGTGTTTCTGCACATCGATCAACCATCGCTGCTTCGTCAGGCCGTCATGTTTCCACTCCGCGATGAATTCCGGTTGCAGCGGAACTCGAGCAGGAAAATCGCCAAGCGTCTTATACACGTCGGGCCACGCATCCGCCTTCCACATTTCAAAATCATCATGATTCGAGCCGGTGAAGGCGTGAACGGGCTGATGCTCCAAAGCCGTCTTTTCAAACATTTCGAGCGGACTCAAATTACGCAGGGACATGGAAAACCTTTGCATTTGATTGATTAACGATCGAAGAATCAACTGAAACGTGATGTCTCACCCGGTTCATCCATCTCCGTCTGCCGACGGATGACGGATGACGGATGACGGATCGGACCGGCGGCAGCAAGCCGCCTCACGGGCAAAACGTACAGCGTAAAGCGCGAAACGTGAAGCCCCCGGCCGCAGACTTTTGCTTTCCTGAAGTGTGAACCGGAAAGCACCTCGCAGCCGGTATGTTTACGGCATGCTCGCAAATTAACCGGCTTCGCCGGGGATTTTTGTGAGTGATTCGTAATCGCCCCATTCGTAATCGATCCATCCGCCGCGTGAGTCACGTTCCGTGTTGTCACAAGATCCCGCATGCGGGACGGTCACGGGATAATCGCTCTGTATTCGAACATCGATTACGAATTGATCGATTACGAGTGAAGTGCTGTTGAGTCTCAAAAAAAATCCTCTCCGATCGAATTCCGGAGCCGGTTTCGGGTCCACTGAGCATTTACTGATCTTTATCCGGAATGGCGGCAGTGATCTTGACCGCTACGTCCGTTTCCAGACGGTCCAACAAAACGCTCAAATACCCATCATCAGATACGGCCGCTACCGTGCGAACCGGGCGCCCGTCCCAGGTGTCCCACCATTCGAGTTGGTATTCTCCGGGAGCAAACTGGTCGAACACCACACGGGTCGGCGGGACGGGCGGGACGGAACCCTGTGCGATCTGGTACCAGGTGTTCTGTTTGTTGTGCAGCCAGGCAAACGCCAACACCGGCGATCGCATTCCGGCGACAAGCATGGGGGGAACCACCCGGGCGCTGTCCGTAAAGGCGTACCGGTCGATGCGCATCCAGTCACGGCCGTCATTGGCAACGCGGATCTCGTGACGCCCCGGCGGAACCTTGATCTCGACATCTTCGCCGTAGTAGGAATGCCAGAGATTCCACTTCGGCTGATAGACCCAGGCCCTGCCGTGCGCTTCGCCTGCGGGGTACCGGTGCTCGAACGCGAGTTGGCCATCGACCCAGATGCGTAAATGCCCGAACCTGGAAACGCGGCCGATCGTCATAATGAACCTACCGGGTCCGGGATAATTGACCACGAATGTTGGCGGATTCCGCATGTCATGGCTGCTCGTGCCATGCAGATGTGCGCGGAGGTCTCTTTCGTTGGCGACGGTACCGTCCGCGGCGATGGAAAACGTCGATGTCGGCGACCGGCCCCACGTGTCGTCCGGGAGAATGACAATATCCTTAAACTCCGAACGCCCGTCCATA
>CAUZRT010000436.1:0-2566 GCA_963582235.1 Lentisphaeria bacterium | reverse complement strand
GTCGAGAAGAGATTCGATAGATCAAGTTGATCGGACCAGGGCGCCAGGTGCCGGGCTATCTGGAGTGCGCGGTCTGTGCCTCGATCCGTAAGCCGATAGCGGCGCATGCGACCGTCGCTCTTGAACAGGGGATGTGATTCGGCATGGACACGATGACCTTGGTCAGCCAGATCTTCTTCCCCTTCTGCATCATCACGATCATGTTTGCCCTGGGCACGACGCTCGAAGGCGACGATTTCAAGCGCGTGCTTTCCCGTCCGAAGCCCGTCTTCCTGGGGCTCGTCGGCCAGATGGTCCTGCTGCCGGCGACTGCTTTCCTCTTTACACTCATCGTCCCAATGGATCCCGCCGTGGCAATCGGTCTGATCATACTTTCGGCCTGTCCCGGCGGCGTGACATCGAATGCGATAGTGTTCGTTGTCCGTGCTGACCTGGCCCTGTCCGTAACATTGACGGCCCTGTCGAGCAGCCTCACGACGGTCACGGTACCGCTGATCGTTTCGGCAGGCCTGCGGCTTCACGCGGGCGCGGGAGAGGACTTTTCGATGCCGGTTCTGGATACGATGATCCGTCTGTTTCTCATCACGATCCTGCCCATGTCGACCGGAATGTCCCTCAAACGATGGGCGCCGGCGATCGAAGCCGCGTGGCGACGCTCGCTCCGCATGTTCACCTTGATCATCATGATCGCGATGGTTTCGGTGGGGACGCTGACGTCGGTCGATTTCCTGGCCAGCAACTTCTTAGGAATGGTCTTCGCAACACTGGGGCTCGCCGTCATCACGATGGCCATGGGTTACCTGCTGGCACGGGCCTTCCGGCTGAACAAGGAACAGGGCGTCACCATTTCGATAGAGGTCGGCGTGCAGAACGTCGCCGTCGCAATCGTTGTCGCCGCGACGATCCTCGGTCAAAGCGAGTTGGCAGTGACGCCCGGCATCTACGGTGTGATCATGTACCTGGTCGTCACGGCCTTTCTGATGTCTGTTCAGAAGAGGCAGCGCCTCTAGCAACCTGGCAGTTCCGCCTCACGATCAACGAGGATTTTCGGTCGCCGTAGGCAGCAGAAAGTTGCCGTCGTACGGTGGCCAGTTCGGAACGGACCGATCAGGCGCCGCGTAAAACATCGACTGACGAGAAAGGTATCGCGGGCCGGCGGCCATATGGCTCGTTCGAAGTCAGAAACGAAACAGCGAGTGGATCACCGAACGTGCGATGGGCTGGCAAGCGTGCGAAAAAGGAAACCGCTGAGACGGCTAGGAGCCGAGGCGTCCTTTGAAGAATTACAAATTGAACCCATCAGAGGTCGCTTGCCATTTCCTGTGCGTCGATTGGGAAACGCCCATTGAGCCGCTCCTCTGTTCTGCCGCTTCAAGCATTTCTAAAGCAATTGGAAACTTTTTCTGGGTTCCCGGTGTCTCTATACAAAAGACTTCCTCCACGCCATGTGGCCCGCCGGTCTTAACGGCTGGCGGGACTTTTTTGCTCCATTCAACTCTGGACTGGAGGGCCTCCTTTGTCCTTCAGCTCCAAGGTCGTCCTCTCGAATCAGTTTTGAACGTTGGTTGTTCGAACGACGTAGCCCCACAGCGCTGCACGGTTTTTCGTCCGCCCTCGATATCCTGAAACGTCGGGTGCAAGGCGCCAAAGGAGCCTGTTTGTTCCCACACCGAAGCGACCCGGTCAGGCCCATGCTGAAATCAAACAACGCCACGATAGAGCGGTGAAGCGAAGTTCCGTCTTTATGATTGTCGACACACATGGGCCATGAGAGCCGCTGAAGCGGGCATGGACGCCGACCCTGGCCGCCCTGCTCGGTCACTCGAAACTCAACATGGTCCTGCGGTACGCCCACCCCCAGGAGGCGCACCACGCCGATGCAATGAAGAAGATGGAAGCGCGAAGGAAAGCGCAGAGTTTGAAAAACTCCACACAAAATCCCCCACAGTGGAAAAAGGCCCGGCGAGATGCCGAACCTTTAATCCACTGATTCTGTAGAGGCGCCGATCGGGTTCGAACCGATGCATAAAGGTTTTGCAGATCGTTCCAGGGGGTTAGCACTGATTCGCATGGGTTGGTATTTGTTGGGCTTACGGGCTACCTTGACAAACCCATACCAGTCCATCTAAGCCGGTACCCGCTACACTATCCGCTACATCAGCCTCCTATCGATGCGTCGCTGTTGAAAAGGCGTGCAAGATCGAGGCCAGCTTCCGGCAAGGCGAGATTCGCCAATCGTTGTTGGTGCTGGCTGATTGTCCGCCTGCGTCAACCGGGCTCCGTAACCGATCTTTCCACCGGTACGTACATTCCACAACTGAGCGGAGTCGGCTGTTGCCTATCTGGACTCGTACAACGCAAGTGAAGGCCGTTGAAAAAGGACGAATAGCGTAAAGACCAGGAAGCTCGCGGAAATTCTCGGGCTCATAAACACTACGAAAGACTTGCGCAAAACGACGATTTCATTGGCCTAGCCGCTCCACACAAAACTCGGCTAGAATCGTTCTTAATGAAAGATTCGCTCCCGGCACCTTGTTTGCTGTGCGGCAGCACGGCACTGCTCCGA
>CAUZRT010000435.1:0-2568 GCA_963582235.1 Lentisphaeria bacterium | reverse complement strand
TAACCCTCCAACATTTCATCGCTGCTCGAAAACGTGATCATCGCGACGGGCTTGGTGAATAGCTTGTCCGGCATGGTATTCCCTCCTGAAGATTCTTCGTGATCGTTCTCAATCCGCTTTCTTCTCGTCGGTGTCGTCGTCCTTCTCCCGCCTACGACCGGACTCCTCACGACGTGATTCGCTGATGGTCACAAAAAACAGCACCAGACACGCCAGAGTCAGAATCCCGATTACCACGAGGGTGAAGTGAACGACCGATTTGATCGTTTCAAGCATCCGCTTTCCCGTTCGGATATTGTAATGATCATGGTTGTAGCGTCCCAGAGCGTTGCCACGTGCCCCGATTCACATCACAAAGTCGAGATGTCGACCTTCCCGCGACCCTCTCTTCACTGCGTTCCCGCTACCTTCAATGCCAGCTCGTAACAGGTAGCTTCCCGCGCATTGCAGACAAGAAGGAGCCGGCCATAAAGCGTAATGTTGTTCCAGGTCCTGCCATCGATCACTTGAAATCGTCCGAAAACATTGTTCGCCCGCTCGGGTGTGGTTCAGCACAGATCAGCTCACCGCTTTCCGACAATACCAGGAGTGAGTTCCCCACCCGCAAGATCTGCCCGTGGTCGTATCGCCCGCCCTTCCAAATCCGTTCGCCGGTTGCCGCATCCAGGCACTCAAGGATGCCCTCGGACAATCCGTAAACCTACCGGTCCAGAACGGTCACGTTTGTGGATTTCGTGCGCAGCACTTTCGCCTTCCTCCACACGGTTCTCGCCGGCAAGGAGCCGTCGCCCGTCGGCGTGAGTTCGATGACGGCGGCCCCACGGCCGTACCCCTTCGATACGAAGACGCGATTCGGCGGCAACGGGACGGCCTGAGAAACGTTCGCGTCCGTGCTACTGTGACCGGGCATGCGGCCTCCCAGATTGTTCGGCCTGTCGCCACTGCATGACCACTCACCGAATCGGCATTTACGATCAGGATCTGCCTGATACCGGCAAGCATCGCCACCTGCGGCGAACTGAAACTGATCTGCCGCTGGCCACCGGTCCACATGCATTCTCCCGTCTTCTTGTTGTACGCGACCAGAGAATACTGTGGTCACGGCGACGGGCCCCGCCCGCCGGAACGTTCAATAGATCGTCGCCCACCAGCGGCGAATTGGCGCGCCCGAACCGAATCGCCGCATTCTCATTTATATTATCATCCGATAGGTGATAATATAATAACCATTAACCATCTCCCATTGCCTTCATGCTTCCCATCCACCAGATTCGCGAAAATATCGTCAGCGCCCTGAATCGCAATCAGCCACTGATTCTGACGGCGCCGACCGGTTCTGGAAAATCGACCCAGGTGCCGCAGTTTCTGCTCGACTCCGGTTCGGTGAACGGTATCATTCTGGTGCTCCAGCCCCGACGGCTGGCGGCACGGATACTGGCGAAACGCGTCGCCATTGAGCGAAATGTCCGGCTCGGATCCGAGGTCGGATTCCAGACGCGCTTCGAGAGCAACTACTCGGATGCTTCACGAATTCGATTCATAACTGAAGGCATCCTACCGCGGATGTTTCTGTCCGATCCAACACTCAGTGATGTCGGCGCCGTTGTCTTCGATGAATTTCACGAACGTCATTTGAGCGTCGATATAGGTCTGGGTCTGGTGCACAGGCTCCGACAGACGGCACGACCCGATCTGAACGTCACGGTCATGTCCGCAACCCTCGAGGAATCGGCACTTGCCGCCTACTTCGGTAACGCCGTGCAATTACATGCCGAAGGCCGGCGGTATCCGGTGGATGTCACTTACCTCCCGCCGCCACCGCAGCAGCCGGTCTGGGAATCGGCTGCCGCCGCCTTGCGTGATCTGATCGGCTCCGGCGCTGAGGGCGACGTCCTGTGCTTCATGCCGGGGCTCTTCGAAATCCGGAGAACATTGGCCGCCTGTGCCAAGCTGAAAACGGGTGAGCGCCTGACGCTGCTGCCCCTCTACGGCGATCTTCCCGCCGAACATCAGGACGCGGTCACGGCGCCAGCGCCGCATCGCAAGATCATTGTGGCGACGAACATAGCAGAGACATCGCTGACCATCGACGGTGTGCGGCATGTGATCGATTCCGGTCTGGCGCGAATCAACCGTTTCGACGCCAACCGCGGTCTGAACACATTGTTCGTCGAACCGATCAGCCGGAGTTCCGCTGAACAGCGTGCCGGGCGTGCGGGGCGACAATCGGCCGGCCGATGTCTGCGGCTGTGGACCCAGCGCGAACATGCAAATCGTCCCGATCACGAAGACGCGGAAATCCGACGCGTTGATCTCGCCGAAGCCATCCTGCAGCTAAAGAGCCTGGACTTTAGTCAAATTGAAACGTTTCCATGGCTCGAGCCGCCGCCGCCGGCCGCCGTCGACCGTGCCGTGCGACTCTTGATCGGCCTCGGGGCGCTCGATTCGCACGAGAGCACGTTGACGCCGATGGGTGCCGACCTTTCCCACTTGCCGACGCACCCTCGTCTGGCGCGACTTCTGATCGAGGCCGGTCGCCGTGAGTGCCTGCAGGATGCGGCATTGGTG
>CAUZRT010000434.1:0-2578 GCA_963582235.1 Lentisphaeria bacterium | reverse complement strand
CCCCCCCCGCCGATTGAGTGGAACGAATTTCCACTATTGGAACGAATTTCCACTATCGGCGGACAGACTGAGGAAACCGCGGAACGGGAAGGCACCATCACGTGTCCAGTGAATGGGAAGGAGGGTTTACCCACGGACCTGTCCCGGCTAGCTCGCAGAGCGGAGACGTGGACGGGAAGGAGAATTTACCCACGGATTTAACCCCACGGATGAGGCGGATCTTTTGCAACGAAGCAGGACAGGCAACGAGATGTCTCCGTTCGTTGTGAAACATACCCTCCTCCTCCGTGGGTTATATCCGTGGGCCATTTTATTTTTAACCGCTGCCTGTATTTCTCCGCGGGCGGATCAGCACCGCTCGTAATCCGTTGGGTCACCTTTCCTTGTCGTCGTCGCGCTCCGGACCAGGCGCTTGATCGTCAACCCTTGAACGACGATCGAAAAGACCACCACCACATAGGTGACCGCCAACAGCGTATCGCGCTCGGGACCCGGTGGCAGCGCCAGCGCCAGCGCCACCGAAATGCCGCCGCGAAGCCCCGCCCACGTGAGGATTCGGACGGCCTTGGGCGTGAACTCGCGAAACCGCTTCAACGCGAATACGGCGACACCGACGCAAAGAAAACGTGCCAGCAATACAATCGGAATGGCGATCACGCCGGCGACGAATACCTTGCCAGAAAATGAAATGATCATCACTTCCAATCCAATCAGCACAAAGAGGACTGCGTTGAGTATCTCGTCCACCAGTTCCCAGAACGTGTCGAGATGTTCAACGGTCCGAGCCGACATGGCGAACCGCCGGCCATGATTGCCGATCAACAGCCCGGCGACGACAATTGCAATCGGCGCCGACGTGTGAATCGTCGTCGCCAGTGCATAGCCGCCGGTGACCAGCGCCAGCGTCAGCAATACCTCGACCTGATAGTTGTTCACGGATCGCAGCATGCGGTAGGTGATCCAGCCGATGATCAGTCCGTACAGCACACCGCCAACGGCTTCCAGGAGAAAAAGCTTCGCCACGTACCCGGCCGTCAGATGGTGCTCACCGGTGGCCAGGCCGAGCAGCACGAGAAACAAAACAACGCCGATACCGTCATTGAAAAGGGATTCTCCCGACACTTTTGTTTCGAGGCTCTTCGGCGCCCCCGCGCTCTTCATGATGCCGATAACGGCAACGGGATCGGTGGGCGAGATCAAGGCCCCGAAGAGCAGACAGTACAGGTACCGGATTTCGAATCCCAGCAAGCCGGCGACCCAGTACATGGCTGTGCCGACGATGAACGTGGAGCCCACCACCCCGGCCGTCGCCAGGATCCCAACCACCCGCTTCTGAGCCGCAAGATCGTCGAGATTGACATGCAGCGCGCCGGCGAAGAGCAGATAGCTGAGCAGTCCCTCGAGCAATGTCTTGCTGAAGTCAATCTCGGACAGAATCCGTGCGGCCGGCGTCTTGATGTCGAGCCCGATCTGATTCAGACCAATCAACGCCAGCGACAGAAGCATGGCCACCAGCATCAGGCCGATGGTGGTCGGCATTTTCAGGAACCGATGATTAAAATAACTGAGTAGCCCCGCGAGGGTGACAAGAATGGCAATGATGTTGAAGAAGTCCATTTTGCTTTACAATCGGCAGTTGATCGATTAATATTTCCTAAGCCCCAACCTCCATGTAATCGCATAGCGGCAGGCAAGCTGCCCTTACACCGCCGGCGACCGCCGGGGTAAGGCGATTTCTTCCACCCGATGCCGGCATGCAAGCGTGCCGTTCGAACTACACCAGAATCCATCTGCCGTGCAGCAGAATCGGAAGCCGGTCCGCGCCCCGCCGATGGCATCCGTCCATGGAGGTAACATGACCAGCAAAAATTCCAACGACACGCCCCCGCCGAAGAAGAGTGGTCACCCGTTCATTGCCGGTTGTCTGATCGGCATCATCATCGGTGTATTGGTCGGATGGTTGAGCCGTCCGCCCTCGTCCTTCCCGGTCGACGATCTCAAGGCCGCCATGGAAGAACGATTCCTGGAAACAAAGGACAAGACCCGCATCAACCTTGCGGACTTCGCTGAGGAACTGGCCCAGAAACTTCGCGGCAGCGAAGAGAAACGATGAAGGAAGAAACGCGAACCACAAATGAGCACGAATTTGTGTCCATTCGTGGTTCAAACACCCTCCCTTTCCGCGGCTTGCAATCGCGCTTTCCACGCGGTCACACCATCCTTCATGGCGATGGCTGCCATCACCGCCATCATCGGCAGCGCCGGCAGCTGATAACGCGGCATGACGATTGGACCGGGAAGAACGAGATAGTAGACGACGAACGCCAGAAAGACGAACAAGAGATAGACCTGCCGCCGGACTGCCCAGCGGCAGAGTTGCACGGCGCAACCGATGTAGGTTACCAGAACGATACCGAGCGCCGGCAGCAGCGGAATCAGCAACCATAAGCGGTCGCCGAAATAATGGCGAACCGCCGCCACCAGACCGAGCCGATTCAACACATCAAGTGTTCCCCGGCCCGTCTGCGTGAGACCGAGTATCTCAAAAAATGCGGGCGCGTCAGGCAGCAGAATGGCC
>CAUZRT010000433.1:0-2591 GCA_963582235.1 Lentisphaeria bacterium | reverse complement strand
GTCCGCATTCTCAAGCGGACAGTGTGGTCCGATTAACAAGACATCGTCACATACGCGGTCGCTCTCGCAGCCCTGTATGTTGGCCATCGCACAGTCTTCGACGACCAGGTGCCGGGAAATGAGTGGAACTGGCCGCAGGGCTTGCGGGGCCTGAAAGGTATTCGACACGCTGGAGAAGCGCAACGCACAGAACCGGATACCATGAGACCGTGCGTAGAAGTGCCCCATATCTTCGATCATCTTCTTGGTCACGGCATAGATTGACGTAGGGATATCGGGCAATGCTTCGGTGTATTTTATGGCGCCGCTGGCATCCCACTGCGTCCCGCAATGGATGTCGAGACTGGATGAAAAGACCACAGGCTCAATGCCATTCGCCAGGGCGCTTAGAAACACGTTGTCGCTGCCTGTGACATTCACCGCATAAAACTCCGCATTGGAGACGCCGGCTTTCATGTCGCCGGTGTGCCGGCTGGCAGTGTGGATGATCGCATCGAATCCCTTCGTCTCGCGTTTCAGAAACTCGAGGTCCGTGATCGAGCCCTCGACAACGTTGAGATCCGGCTTGCCGACGAGGTCGCAACCTTTCATCGTGTGCCCAAGTGTCTCGCCGAGTTTCATGGTCGCCTGACCCATGAAACCGGCTGCGCCGGTTACAAAGATTTTCATCTAATTGATTCCTTCCTGTGCGACTTGAAAAACCCGATCCGTGCCGAGTGCAACGTTGTACAAACAGACCCCATCCAGTATACCGTCAACAAGCGTATCTCTTCTTGTTGTCACCAAAATAATTTCCGATGCAAAGGCCGCCACCTCGACCGCGTTGAAAATCGGTGCGGGCAGGGTGTAGTTTGTACCGACCTGGTGTAGCTTGCAAACTCTGCGTCCCAACGGCACAAGGCACATTGGAAACGCGAAACACGTATGTTCCGGCATTATGCGTTCGTTCGGGATGCAAATGAACCGTAGCGGCTGGCAGCGTGGACGCATTCTTGGCGAGATGGATTTTATCAGTAGAATGACAAATCTCCAACCGGCGCACGACCATGAACAGTAACAGCACAACTTCCTTCCACGTCAACACGGCGCGGCGATTGTTCGTCGATGATCAGATCGTGGGCTCACGGGAGAACGTGACGCGCGTCCTGCACCAGGTCACGAAACATCCGGACAATCCCATCTTCTTTCCCTGCCGGGCGTGGGAGGGCATCAAGATCAAGCTCTACGGTTCGGTCATCCGCGAGGACGACGGTCTTTTCAGAATGTGGTACCTGGCGGGGAACAGTGACCCCGAGGACTATCAGAACCGAAGCCTGATTTGCTATGCGGTCTCCGACGACGGCCTCAATTGGCAACGACCGGACCTGGGACTCCATGAATTCAAAGGCCACCTTGCCAATAACATCGTGTACCGCTCCCATAGTGACGGCGGCAAACGCAAGGCGCGGATCCTGGACGTTTCGGTCATCAAAGACCCGCTCGACCCCGATCCCACGCGCCGCTACAAACTGATCAACTGGCAGTACAACGACGAGGACTACTATTCGGGCGACATTCCGTTTCCATCGGGCGCCTATGCCGCTGTCTCACCGGACGGCCTGCACTGGACCGAGTCCCCGACGCCGCTGTTCAAATTCGTTGACTCGATCGGCGATACGATATACCTGATGCACGACACGATCCGCCGCCGCTACGTCGCGTTTGTGAAGATCTTCCTCGACGGCGATTCGAAGATGCGGATCCAAGCGACCAAAGACGGGTGGTGCCGGGTCGACCCGGAGGGAAATTTTCACCTGGTCGACGCGCAAGCCGAGAACCTCAGGCTCCGCCAGCGGGCGATTGCCTTCAGCGAGGATTTCGTCACCTGGAACACGCCGGAGCTGATGTTCCCGATCGATGAGCAGGATCCGCCCGACGTCGAGCATTACAAGAACAATGGTTTCGTCTATGAAAGCATGTATCTCGGCCTCTTGTCCATTTACCATCTGTCGACCGGATGTCAGGATTTCCAGTTGATCAGCAGTCACGACGGCGAGCATTGGGACCGCGCCGCCGACAGGGCCGTCTTTCTTCCGAGCGGTCGGCCTTACCGTGATTGGGATTTCGGCACCGCTTCCGTGGCCGGTTCGCCTCCCATCCTGATTGGCGATGAGCTTTGGTTTTACTATGACGCGCAATGGAATATCCACGGCCAGAACAGCCCCAACCGATACACCGCAGAACCCCGAGGTGTCGCGGGCTATGCCATCGGCCTGGCCAAACTGCGGCGTGACGGCTTCGTGTCCCTCGACGCCGGCGCCGAAGAGGCGATGGTCGAGACCAAACCGTTAATCCTCGAAGGCGACGAGTTGAAGATCAATGCCGATTGCACGCACGGCGAATTGCGGGCCGAGGTCGTCGATGCCAGTGGTGATGTTCTGGCGGGCCTGAGCCGCGAGGATTGCCTGCCGGTCACCGGCGACAGCGTTGGTCATGCCGTTCAGTGGCAGGGAACCCAATCGCTGAGTGAGCTTCAACGGCGTGAGGTCCGATTGCGGTTCTATTGGCAGAATGGCGCACTCTATTCTTTCTGGTGCGAACCGACCGCGGTC
>CAUZRT010000432.1:0-2601 GCA_963582235.1 Lentisphaeria bacterium | reverse complement strand
CGATGCCATCGATGGTAATAGCGCCGTCCGTGGGGTCGTAGAAGCGGGCCAGCAGGTTGGCGATGGTCGTTTTCCCTGAGCCGGTTTCGCCGACAACCGCAACCACCTTTCCTTTCGGGATCTCGAAGGAAACGTTGCTCAGGATCTCGGGGGTGTTTTCGTTGTAGGAAAACGAGACGTTTTCAAAACGGACGACATCTGTGAACTGGCCGAGGTGCTTCGGATTCGCTGCTTCCGGAAGGATCTCGTCGAGTGCTAACACGTCGAATATTCGTTCACCGGCTGCGGCGCTACGCTGGAGCTGGGCGTTGACCTTGGTGAGTGATTTGATCGGGCGGTACGCAGCTATTGCCGCCAGCCCGATCGGGATGATATGGCTCAAGCTGATACCGTTGGCGTAGCAGTAGAGAAGAAATAGAGCGGCGCAGATGACGCCGACAAACTCCATGAGCGGCGTCATCATCAGTTCTGCACGAACGGCCTTGATGACCTTGCGGAAATACTCGATATTCACGTCGCGGAAGCGGGCCAGTTCCCGGACCTCCGTGTTGCAGGCCTTAACAATCCGAATGCAAGTGAAATTCTCATGCATGCTCGTATACAGATCGGCAATGCGGTCCAGATATTTGCGGGTATAACGCTTTATTTTCCTGCCATAAATGAGAATCGGAAGGGCACATAGCGGCATGACGATAAACATCGCGATGGGGACGATATAGACCTTCGTCTGGAGGGCGAAGATGATGATGAACAGGGCGGCAGCGAGGATCTCGGCCGGGGCCCGGGTGAGATCGGCGATGGTTCGCGAAACGGCGTTGGCGACCTCACCCGTATCGTTCATGCAGCGGCTGATCAGTTTTCCCACATCGCAGCGGCCGTAGAACTTGAGGGACTGGTTCTGCAGGGTGGCGAACAGGTCGTTGCGCAGATCGACGATGACTCGGTTGCCAACCCAGCGCATATAGTAACGGTTTACATACGTAAATAAGGCTTTCAAAAAGAAGACGGAGGTCATGAAGATGATGGCCAGCAGCATGAACTGCCACGTGATGGTACCCGATTCGGGGTTCTCAGTCGGAATCCCGAAATGGGCCGCCACACGCTTTATCCGGCCTTCGCTGTTGGCATCCGACGCCGCGCCCCGGTGTGCCGCCGATTGATCCGCAGCCGGTGCTGCGGCGTTCATGGCGAGCCCGGTCGCGGTTGCCGCCCTGCCATCCTGTGCCGGCGCCGCGCCGGCGGCTGTCTGCGCCTCGAGGGAGATAAGCGTCGATTCGAATGGCCGTACGAGCTCCGGCAGCAGGGTAAAGACGCCGAACAGCGATCCGCCGGTGCACAGCCCGGCCAGAATGCCGATCACCAGCCGCGTGCGATACGGTTTCGTGTAGCTCAGCAGACCGCGGTAAACTCTGAGGGTTGTCCGGTTATCGCTTTCGCTTGCCATGGGAAGATCGTAAAACGTAATGTCGAAAATATCCCGCTTCCCGCGCCCGCGGGATCCGCAGCCCGCGGGAGGTAAGACGTAACCATTCAGGATCGTTCACTCTTCGGCGTTCCAGGCCGTCGCAATTTGCTGCACGACATACTGCATCTCTCCATCGGTTAAATCCGAATAGACGGGCAACGCCAGTGTTTCGCGCGCCGCCCGTTCGCTTTCGGGAAAGTCGCCGGCACCTCCGCCCAGGTCGGCAAAGCATTCCTGTAGATGCAGCGGTACGGGATAATATACTTCACATCCGACGCCGTTTTTCTGTATGCGCCGCCAGATTCGATCCCGCCGATTCGCGGGCAGGCGAATGCAGAACTGACTATAGATGTGTCGCGTGCAGTAATCGGCACAGTCCGGCAGAGTCACGTCGTCGCCGATTGCGGAGTCCGCAAACAATTGACGATACCGGTCGGCGTTACGCCGGCGGGCCGCGGTCCAATCGTCAAGATACTTCAATTTTACCAGCAGCACGGTTGCCTGCAGGGCGTCTAGGCGGAAGTTGCCGCCGACGCATTTGTGATAATACTTGGGGTCACCGCCGTGGACCCGCAAACGGCTGAGATGGTGATGCCGATCCGGGTCATTGGTCACGACCATTCCAGCATCGCCGAAGGCGCCGAGGTTCTTACTGGGGAAAAACGAAATGCAGCCATAGTCACCGATGGCGCCGACGCGCCGGTCCTTGTACTCGGTACCGATTGCTTGTGCCGTGTCCTCGATGATACAGACATGGTGCCGGCGCGCCAGGTGGACAACGGCGTCCATGTCCGCAGGCTGGCCGAACAGATGGATTGGAATAATTCCCTTCGTACGGGGTGTGATCCGATCTTCAATCAGGTCCGGATTCAGATTAAAGGTGACCGGATCGATATCGACAAAGACCGGCGTCGCCCCGACGCGGCGGATGGCGCCGGCGGTGGCGAAGAAGGTATATGGCGAGGTGATGACTTCATCGCCCGGTCCGATCCCTTCGGCCATCAGCGCGATGAGCAGGGCGTCGGAACCGGAACTGACGCCACAGGCAAAATCGGCTTGGCAATAGGCGGCGATCTGCGCCTCCAGCTCGACCACCTTTGGCCCGAGAATAAACGCCTGGGCATCACAGACCTCAT
>CAUZRT010000431.1:0-2623 GCA_963582235.1 Lentisphaeria bacterium | reverse complement strand
CCACCTCGATTCCGGATACCGGGGAGAAAACAGCATGCATCGGTCGAGTCATTTAATTCCGTCCCATCCTGCGATTTCCCGCCGTGTGGCCATTCAGGCTGGGACGCTTGGATTGCTGGGACTCGGCGTTAACCAGGTACAGGCCTTGCGGGCGGGTCCGTCAGGTGACGCTTCGAGTTCCGGACACCGACGATGTATCTATATCTTTCTTTCGGGTGGACTGGCCCAGCAGGACAGCTTTGATCTGAAACCGAACGCGACAGCAGCCATGCGAGGGGAATTTCGGCCCGCCGCCACCAACACGTCGGGCATTGAGATTTGCGAACACCTGCCGCAACTCGCTCAGCGCAGTCATCTCTGGTCGTTGTGCCGTTCGATGACGCATTCCACCAACGGTCATACGTTGGGACATTATTTCATGCTCACGGGTCGCTCGGTGAAAAACGCCGAATTCACCGGTGACCGTAAACCGCGTCCGACGGATTATCCATCCATCTTGTCAACAGCCGGATATGCGGTAACAAACATTCTACAACTACATCGGCAAAACGAACAACTCCCGCCCGCGGTCGTGCTGCCGGAAACCAACATCCACTGGTCCGGCGGAACCATCCCTGGACAGCATGGCGGTCAGATGAGTTTCCGTCACGATCCCTGGTTTATCGAGGCCTCACCATACAACAATGTCCAAAAGGGCGCGTATCCCGAATACAGCTTTCCGAATCTCGGTTTGCCGTTTCGGGCGGAGGACCGAGTGTTCCGCGCACCGAATCTCACTCTGCCGCACAGTCTGACCTCGGCCCGGTTCACTAAACGGCTGGAAGTGCTGCGGAATATCGAACGGCAACAGCAGCACCTCGATCAGGCCGCGAAGATAAAGAGATTCGGCCGTTTGCGCGAGGGAGCAATTTCGATCCTCAACGATCCCAAAGTCCGCTACGCTTTTGACGTCACGAACGAGAAGGATAAAGAACAAGATCGTTACGGACGCAATTGTTACGGCTGGTCGTTGTTGATGACGCGTCGGCTGATTGAAGCCGGGGTGCCTCTGATCCAGGTGAATCTTGGAAACAACGAAACCTGGGATACGCACGGCGATGCGTTTCCGCGGCTGAAGGACAAACTGTTTCCGCCGACCGATAAAGCTCTTTGCGCGCTGCTCGACGATCTGCACGACCGTGGTTTGTTGGACTCGACATTGATCGTCATGGCCGGTGAATTCGGCCGGACTCCCAAGCTCGAACAGAATCGACACTACAAGTTGCCGGGACGCGATCATTGGGGAGCTGTGCAGACCGTGTTCTTCGCCGGTGGTGGCACAAAAGGCGGCATGGTGGTCGGTTCGTCGGATAAAATCGCTGCATATCCGGCAGCCAACCCGCAGAAGCCCGAAAACATGGCGGCCACAATCTACCATTCGCTCGGCATTCCGCACGATGCGTCATGGTATGATGACCTCGATCGCCCGCACCACATTTACCATGGCGAGCCGATTACGGATTTGTTCTGAGTACCCCGACCACAGACGTCGATCAATTTGACGCTGTCTTGGGATCGATCCGCTGCAATCCTTCGGTCGTCTTGACCCTGGCCATCGCACATTCATCCCGTAGAGTGAAAATATTATGCGCCTTTGTACGGCGCACAGTATTTTGACTACACGGGCGGCCCGCAAGAGCCGTCTCTACCACGGCCTATGCGAGAATCGCGTCGATCGGATGGCCGTGGTCGATCTCCAGCCGTTTGCGGCCAGGAATATCCAGGCGTTGTGGGTCGAGGCCGAGCAGGTGCAGCACCGTCGCGTGAATGTCGGTCACGTAATGTGCCGACTCAACCGCGTGGAAGCCGAGCTCATCAGTGCGCCCGTGCACGGTGCCCCCTTGAATCGCTCCGCCGGCAAACCAGACGGAGAATCCGTGTGGATGATGATCGCGGCCGGTGTACTCCTTGTACGCATCGCGGACCTCGACGCCTGGCGTACGACCGAATTCGGTACAGAAGACAACCACGGTGTCGTCCCACAGGCCTCGACGTTTGAGGTCTTTCAACAGCCCGGCGACCGGTTTGTCGACGCGGGCGCAGGAGCGGGCATGGTTCTTCTTCAGGTCGCGGTGCGAATCCCACTCGCCGTAATCACTGAGATACGCCATCGTGAAACGGACGCCGCGTTCCGCCAATCTCCGGGCGGCCAACAAACGCCTGCCGTAAACCTTGGTCGTCTCATCGTCGATACCGTAGAGCTTCTGGGTTTCCGTGGTCTCCTGCGCCATTTCGAGGGCTTCCGGGACTGACATCTGCATGCGATACGCCAACTCGTACGATTTGATCCGCGCCCGCACCTGCCGGTCTTCGGGATACTCGATGGCCGAGAGCCGATTGAGCCGGTCGATGAATTCGAACTGGTTTTGTTGCTCGCGCTCCAACAACGAGCCGGATCGAGTCCCGAACGGGAGCGGGTTTTTCGGGTCCAACGACAGCTCCACACCCGAATGTTCCGGGCCGAGGTAGTTCGCGTCGAAGTTCCACCGCACGCGTGTGTCCTTGTACTGCCCGATGAAAACGAACGACGGAAGATTCTCGTTCAGCGTTCCCAGGCCGTAATGAATCCACGAACCGAGCACCG
>CAUZRT010000430.1:0-2626 GCA_963582235.1 Lentisphaeria bacterium | reverse complement strand
CTGGTACATGGGCCGGCCGAAGTCCGTCAACGGTCGTATCGGCACATTCACGCACGCCATTGAGACGGAAGACCTCGGCATAGCCACAATCGAATTCGAGTCCGGAGCGGTGGGCACCATCTTAGGCACGACCACATTCCCGCAGAGCGTTTACTGGCGTATGGAAGTCCACGGTTCCGAGGGCGGTGTCCAGGCCGATCTGGATGGCGAGGTGAAATGGTCGTTCCTCGAAGGGATGTCGGATCGGGAGCAGCAGATTCAAAGGCTGAACGAACGCCGCAATATCATCGAGGATGTCATTTCCGCCGTCAACGAAGGCACGCCGCTGTTGTGCGACGCTCAGCAGGGCAGGGCCTCCATCGAGTTGCTCCAAGCCATATACGAATCAGCGCGCAATGATGGCAAGACGGTTCGTTTGGAATGAGACGCGGCCCGGCATGGCGGCAGGAGAGCCCGCATACGCCGGAGAATGATTGGAATGACCGAGTGGGTTGTACCGTCCGAAATGGCGCGTCCAAGGCACATTGGGGACGCTAGACTGGTCCCCTAATTTTGAAAGATTATGGCTGAGATTGGATCTTGACCCAGTCCGTAACGTTGTCCTGGGCAGCATCGGCAGCCCGAAACCTGTTTTTGTGAATCCCAACCGAATGATGGAATGTGGAGGACCGGGTGATGGTTCAGCGCGTTTCTCTGGTTGTAACCATTTTATTCTGCATCGTCACGCCGGATTCCATTGCTGAAGACAGGCGCTCCGGCACCGCCCGCGGCAGGATTGTGGCCAAAGTCAATGGCCTCCCGATTCACGAGTCGGACGTTTTTTCGCCCGGACAACTCGATGAGGTCCTTGATGTCCGCCGTGCGGCTGTGCGAATGTCCATGATCCGACCAGACTATCGATAACGAATTGATCTGTCAGGAAGCGCGGCGCAAAGGCGTGGACAAGGATCCCGAATACGTCAGGGCACGGGCCGCGCAGCGCGCCTCGCTTAGACCTGGACCGGGCTCAGGCGTTGGCGAATGTGTTGATGTTGCGATGTGAGCCGTTGCGGCATGCGCGCGACTTAACAACTATCACCGACGAGGCGGTGGATGCCTTTCGCAAGGAGCATGCCGCCGCTTATGCCGAGCTTGCCGAAAACCGCGCCAGTACAACCGTCAAGCGGCATCTCATGCGGCAGCGGTATGTGACAGCCTGCCAGGCGCTGTTGACGGAACTGGCGGCGTAAATGCCGGTAACCGCCGACGGCGAAACCGTGGCCACAGAGGGCGTGCTGCAGGCGCTTGAAGCTGCGACGCGGTTGGGCCTGCCGGCAAAGGGCTCCGCTGCGGATGCACAGAACCATTTATTGAAGGCCGTCGCCGCGGCGGCTGGCGTCGAACAGCCCCTCGGCAAAGAGGATCCCGCCGATCCCGAAATAGCCCGGGCCTTGGAGAAAAAGTTCAAAGCCGTCAGGATCGGGGTCGATTCATCCGAATTCCGGGTTGGCGATCTTTATGTTGAAGGGCAACCGGTGACGGCGGTCATCCTGGCGCAGGCGGTCAACACATTTATCCTGAGCGAAGAGGCGAAGCGGCAGGGCTTGGAAACAGAGCCGGATGCACTCAGGCAGGTGGCTGCCGGGCGAATGATCAGTTTCGATGCGAAGCTTCAGATTCAGGACGGTGATCCCGAACGACAGCTGCTGGTGCGGACTTTTCTGGAAAGAGAAGGCTTTTATGACTTTGACATGATCAAGGTGAGTGACGCCGAGATCCACAGGTACTACGAGACGAATCGCGGCAAGTTTAAACGTATTGCCGATCGCGAGAACGGTATGGAAAAGATTCGCGAGCTCATTCGCAATCGGCTGCAGATGGACCGCGGCGTAGAGGCCAAGGAGGTGTTCGTTCAGGGATTGCGGAAAGAGGCCGGGATCGAAGTTTTCAAGTGATGATGGCGGTCGGTAACTATTCAGGTCTGGTTTGAGGGTTGTCCAAGACCCCATCATGGGATTCATCCCCGTAAGCGATAACTTTCCGTCACTGCGGACGTGAGTCCCGTTGGGACGGGACAACGTCCCTCACGGGATCAGCCCCGCCACCGCGCGGGGAACTCCGCCCGGATGGTCCGATGTCGCCGACTCTAACGCCTGTCCGCCTCGTTCGATCCGCCACCTGGCGGATCGCTGGCCGAATGGATCAACCGTCTCTCTCCGGTCTCCCCATCCGACCCGATATGGTTGGCCTGCAACTCGGGCGGCCTCCCGAACCGACGGCCGCCCCTACTGCTGGATCCAGGTTTATTTCCTGTCCAGTGACTGGAGCATTGCGTCAATGCTGGTCGTGGGCAGATCGCAGGCGAAGTTTTGGCAGACATAGGCGGTTGCCGCATCGGGATCGAGGCCGCGCATGAGGGTGGTGTAGTTTGCGAACTCCGCAATGGGCGGCGGCTCCGTCGCGACGTCCCGGAAGAGGACGACCTTGTTGGGGATGAAGCGACGGTTCAGGGCCCTGAACATGTCGTCTGTGGGCACAGCGTCTTTGCTGCCGCAGATGATGACTTCAAATGACGGGCCAACTGCAAACTCGAGCGCCATCAGCAGTTGCGCGTATCCGGATGGAGAATTATTTACGGTGTTGGCAA
>CAUZRT010000429.1:0-2633 GCA_963582235.1 Lentisphaeria bacterium | reverse complement strand
CGTTCGAGTATCTCCATCTGCATTATCCAAACGCCGGCGGGGAACCGTTCGATGTGCTGGCGATGAATAATTATGTCGTGGCACGCCATATTTATTGCGGATTCCGCTGCGATGTGTATGGACAGACGGGGGTGATTCATTCACCGTTTATCGACGATTCCCTGTTCCCGCATGCGGGCGTGCGGACACTTGAGGTTCTCAAGAGCATGGCAGCCACAGGGACGGCAGCGGTTTCGAGCACATCGATGCTCGAGTTGATGGCGATCGTCGAAGCGGGCCGGCAGGCCCAGGCGGAAGGGCGGCAAGTCTATCTGGCATCTGTTCAATAATACGGAATATTTCGATTGAATGAACACGGCGGTCAGGTATCGCCGCTCCGGGTCCTGATCGGTAACAATCGAAAGGAGATCATGAAGTGACTTGTGATTTACAACGACTCCGCTGGACCTTGGCGTTGGCACTGACACTTGGGGCTGTTTCCCCGATTTGCGGTCAGCGTACGGTTGTCATCGGCTTCGAGCAGGAACAGGGCTTTCCAGCCGCAGGCGGCGAGTTTACCGACGGTGCCGTACCGGAAACTGTCGTGACGCGATGGTCCAACGATTCAGCGGCACCCAATATGTGGGCTGCCGATGACGGCCCGCTCGGCGTCCGGTCTCAAGATGCGCCGGCGCCGATCAACGGCAAGCAGATCGCGGGATTCGGCGACGGTGGGCACGGTGTTACCGTGGGGACGATTCATCTGAATACCTCGGGAGCGCCGGCCAACTACGCACTGGTCAGTTTTCATTGGGCCTACCGCGGCAACGGCAACAGTCGTCCAGGCGGCGATGCATACCTGGAAGTCGAATGCATCGACCTGCAGGACAGATCGCTGGGCAGGGAGAAGTTTACCGGCGGACTCAACGATGACTGGACACCAAAGTTCGAGGCGGCAAAGGTAACACTGGCGTCGGGCAAGGCGCTGTCGAGGATCATTTTCCGGGGCGTACCACCCAATCCGGCGATCGGTTCCGGCACGTTTTTCCTTGACGACGTAACCCTGTTGGAGGTCCAACCCGTGTCGAAACTCTCACTGGTCAAAGCAGGCAAGAGCGCATGCACGATCGTTGTCCCCGACGATGCGCCGATGTGGACGAAGACGGCCGCGGCGTGGCTGCAGGAGTATGTCGAGAAAGTCAGCGGTGCGCAGCTGCCGATCGCGACGGAAGGCAATGCCCCCGCCGGCACGCTGATCAGCGTCGGACATACCGCGCTGGCGCGGGAGGCCGGTGTCGATATCACCGGTTTGAAGTGGGACGATTGCCGCCTTGTCGTCGCCGACGATGTGCTCTACCTGCTGGGCCGGGATCATGTCGGGACCAATACCCACGACTGGGTCGGCGCCCGCGGCACGTGCAGGGCGGTCATCAAATTCCTCGAGGATTTTTGCAGGGTCCGCTGGTTTCTGCCGGGCCCGCAAGGCGAGCGGGTCCCGAAGGCAACGGACATCGGAGTGCCCCGCGATCTGAACGAGACCGGGCGAACGGCCTTCGCCTATTCCGATGGACGTTCCGTATATGACGAAGACATTCTGAACGAACCGGGGAAGTCGCTGGCCGCGCAGGCCAACAATTATCGTAAGGCGGTCAAAGTGTCACCGGGCGGGCACACCTATTACCACGCGGTGCCGACCGAGAAGTACTTCGACGACCATCCCGAGTACTTCGCGCTCCTGAACGGCAAGCGTACCGGGCCGGGCAACCACCTGTGTTCCTCCAATCCCGATGTCAAGCGGATATTGACCGAGTACATGGAGATGCGATTCGACCAGGGCCTCGACTGGGTCTCCATCGGCCAGGAGGACGGTTACCTGCGCTGTCAATGCGATCCGTGTGATGCGTTGGACAACTATCGCGACTCACCCGTGGGGATGCGCTGGGAAGTATTCCAGAATTCGTCGCTCAGAGAGGCGCCGCCTGAACGCCTGTTCCAGCTTCACAAGGGCGTTGCCGACGCGCTCGCCGCGTCCCGGCCGGACAAGATGGTCATGCTGATGTGCTATGCACCCACTGCCTGGCCGTCAAAGAAGATCGACTCCTACGGCGACAAAATCATCGGTGAGTTGATGAACCTCAACCCCGAATACATCGCAGCATGGCGTGGCAAAGTTGCCGGTCTCGCGGGTTTCACATACTGGTTCAACACCCAATGCCCGATGGGCTTGAACCTCCACATGACTGCGGAGGAGGCGGCAACACGGATTCGTTACCTGCACGAGAACGGCTTTGTCGCGATCAGCCTGGATCCGGAAGCCACGTGGGGACTCGAAGGACCGGTGTTTTACATGATGGGCCGGTTGCTGGGCGATCCGACGCAGGATTACAACGCGATCATCAGCGAGTATTGCGACGGTGTTTACGGCAAGGCATCGGGTTCGATGCTCGAGTTTTTCAAGTTGGCGCAGCAGCGGCTCAGCCAGGTGGTGCCGATCAGCGACGACGATATTGCGGCGGACGCGCGCAACACACAGATGCCGCGCTGGTTGAACACGTCCGCTATGTTCCTGGCGATGTATCCGCCCGACGTGCTTGCCCGGCTCGAGTCCCTGATGCAGCGTGCTGAAGCCGCCGCGGATACGCCGCGCAACAAGG
>CAUZRT010000428.1:0-2634 GCA_963582235.1 Lentisphaeria bacterium | reverse complement strand
AAGGATCAGGGAATCCATCCGAGAAACGTCGACGGCGTACCGATCAGCCATTGGATTGTCATGGATTACAGTGATGTCCTGATCCATGTCTTCAGCTGCGAGACCCGCGAACATTACAAAATAGAAGCACTGCTGAAAGCCGATCAACTCATCTACGGCGATCGTACAGTCGCCGAGGAACCGATAGAGCAACCGTGACTGCTGCGCCAACCCTCCTCCCGATCGCTATCGCCGCCATCAGCCTGCTGCCGGGAACAATGGCACCGGCGCAGGATCAACCGCTGCCGGCGGCACCGGAGAAACTCGTCGTTCTCTCCTACAACCTCAACAACTACGCCACCAGGCAGAGCCGGCGCGACGACAAGGCGTACGCCGCTACGGCCCGAATCATCGCCGCTGTCAATCCGGACATTATGGTCCTGTCCGAGATCGCCGGTGATGCCGGCGTCGAGCGCTTGCAAGCTGACCTCGCCGCAGCCGGCCGCCAGTATCCCTACGCCACCGTCGTCAACGCCGCAGACGCCAACCGCAAACTCGCCGTACTCTCGCGATTCGTGCCCGTGCGCGTCGCCCACGACATTACCTCGACCTACCAGATCAAGGAGCGGACGCAGCCGGTCAAGCGCGGCTTTGCCCACTGCATTTTCAGGTTCGCCAACGACTACGAACTCCACATCGTCGGAGCGCATCTCAAGTCGAAAGTGTTCAACTCACTTGGTCAAACCGACATGCGACGCTACGAAGCACGGCAACTACGCTATCACGTCGACACTATTCTCAAATCCGATGCAGGTGCCAACGTGCTCGTCGTCGGCGACCTCAACGACTCACCCAATTCCTCCTCGATCAACACATTGATGAAACGACGCGCCGGCGTCGGCAAGCGCCTCTACGATCTGCGTCCAGTCGACGAAACAAAGGCCAGCTGGACCCACATCTGGTGGCGGGCCGATGCCTACAGCCGCCACGATTACACCCTGGTATCATTCGGGCTGCTGCCGGAGGTCGACTTCGAAGGGTGCATCATTCCCGCCTTTCCTGATTGGTCAACATCGTCGGACCACCGCCCGCTGATTACCGTCCTCCATCCCCGCAACCGGACGGATCCGCAAGTACTGAATCATTTCGAACGCTCGATCTTCATGCCCCCTTCCGCCGATGCCAGGGAACCCGTCGCCGGCACACGCAAACCGCAACGCGAGGATGACAAATGACTCCGAAAGCAGCAAAGCTCCGGCAAATCCTGGAACAACCCGATATCCTCGTACTGCCCGGCGTCTACGATTGCGTCGGCGCCAAACTCGTCGAGCAGGCTGGATTCGGCGCGGTCTTCACCAGCGGCTTCGGAGTCTCCGCCGCTGCCCTCGGCAAACCGGACTACGGATTCCTGACGGCCACCGAAATGATGTACGCTGCCAGTCGCATCACGGCCGCCGTCGATATCCCGCTGGTCGCCGATATCGACACCGGCTACGGCAATCCACTGAATGTCTACCGCACCGTCACCGAGCTCGTGCGCCACGACATCGCCGGGTTCATTCTCGAGGACCAGGAGTGGCCAAAGAAATGCGGCCACTTCGCCGGCAAACGTGTCATCCCGATGGCCGAACACGTCGAGAAAGTGCGGGCCGCCGCGGAAGCCTGCGGCGACAGCGGCCTTGTGATGATCGGTCGTACCGATGCTCGCGCGCCTTGCGGTCTCGATGAAGCGATCGCCCGCGGCCACGCCTACTACGAAGCCGGTGCCGACGTCGTCTTCATCGAAGCACCACAGAACATCGAGGATTTGCAGACAATCGCCGATGCATTCGAAGGCATACCGCTGTTCGCCAACATGATCGAGGGCGGACGCACGCCCCTGTTGCCGGCCGAAAAACTCCGGGAACTGGGGTGCAAGATCGTTGTCTATCCGCTTTCCGGACTGTTCAGCGCCGCCGCCGTCATCGGCTCCTGCCTGCAACATCTTCGCGAACATGGCACGACCGAAGGATTCGAAGGGCCGATCCTGAGCTTCAGCGAGTTCGAGCAGGTCGTCGAAGTTCCCAAATACAGGGCACAGGAAGACCAGTTCGACCACGCCGCGGAATAGGGCAGTCACGAACAACTTTCCCACCGGCCTGCGGATTGACCAGCATACCGCCGCCCATGGCCCAGTTTCGTCAATCCCCGCGGAAACGCCACGTCCACATCTACCCGCTGCCGGATAGCTGACCGCCGGCATCGTTGGCATGGTTATCGTCGATTCTGACTGTAAGTTTCCCCCTTGCGAACCCGAATATCACCTGTGCGAGGACACCATACACCATGGCAAAGCCACCGAAAAACGCCATCTCCCCCACCCGCGCCGAAGACTACCCGGAGTGGTATCAGCAGGTCATCCGTGCTGCCGACCTCGCAGAACCTTCCCCCGTACGCGGGTGCATGGTCATCAAGCCGTGGGGCTACAGCCTGTGGGAAAACATTCAGCGCGTCCTCGACCGCAAGTTCAAGGACACCGGCCATCGCAACGCCTATTTCCCGCTTTTCATCCCGAAGAGCTTCCTCGAGAAGGAGGCCGAACACGTTGAAGGCTTTGCCAAGGAATGCGCCGTCGTCACCCATCATCGGCTTGAGAAAGGCCCCGACGGCGGCCTC
>CAUZRT010000427.1:0-2638 GCA_963582235.1 Lentisphaeria bacterium | reverse complement strand
CCTCTTTCAGTCATGCCGCGCGCCGCATACTGCGTCAGAAAGAACATGGCGCGAATGTTGACGCTATACAGCGTGTCGAACTGCTCCGGCGTCACCTCTCCGAATGGCTTGTTCATGGTGATCCCGGCGTTGTTGACAAGGACATCGATGCCGCCGAGAAAATCCTCTGCCCCGTCGGCCAGGTTCCGAACATCGTCCAGACTGGTGAAGTCCGCCTGCAGCGCCGTGGCCCTGATGCCCTGCTTGCCGGCTGCCGCTGCCGCGCTCTCGGCGCCGTCGGCACTGTGACTGTAATGAAAAACCACATCCGCCCCGGCCCCCGCAAAGGCCAGACCGATACCCGTACCGATACCGGTGCCGGCGCCGCTCACCAGTACGCGCTTGCCTTCAAACTCTTTCGCTGCCATGATGATGTCCGTTCAGATTCGGAGTTCGAAGAAATATATTGTATCTGCACGCCGCTTCAACCGCTGTATCAACCCGGAATGAACTGACCCCGCCATACTGATCTTTATCGAACCCATCGACATCGAGGTAGCCTGGAACAAATTCGTTCGGGAACGAGACAAGCCGTACAGCTTCACCGACTGTACATCCTGCGCCATTATGGATTTCTTGAAACTAAGTACCGCGGCAGCCCTCGACTTGGATTTCAGAAAGGCCGGCTTTCAGGTTCTCCCGAGTTGATGATCGATATAAGTATAACGGTGACCGTATAACGGTGGCAGTCTCTGATGTATAACGGTCATAACTGAATAACAGTGAATAACGGTACGGAATAACGGTGACAGTCTATGTAAGAAAATATAAATTAGGTGGTTAAAGGATTTATTAGGACGCGAAGAGGGATAATAGCACCGAGATTTGGCCGTTATTTGTTGGCCCGCTCTCATCTTCCAGCCTCCGACACACTATTCCGATTGATGAACCGCCTGCCGGACGTATAGTATCCGTTCGGATTACCTTCCGTTCCATACAGTTGTTCGGTAACGACCTGGTGGGCTCGGGCTGGCTCTACGAAGATGGTTTCTTCCAGAAGGTGGATCCGAACACGCCGATTTCTTCAAAGACCGACTACTGGGTCAACGTGAGGCGGGCGGGCCGGACGTTTTTCCGGGTGGCGCGGTAGCGGCGGGTGAAGCTGATGAAAAGGATTTCCGGCCTCGTGGATTGCTGCGAGGGTTGTCTGCTTTGGTTGGTGTTTATTCAACTTAACCGGCTTTTCCGGGGCTGTCGCTGCTGTGCCTTAAAAATGTAAATTCCTATACGATATACGATCAAGTCAGGATCCCATGAGCGTGGCCAAAGATCAATCAGGCAGACCCCATCCGCGTCGGCGTTGTCGGTGTTCGACGCGGCGCCAGCTTTGCCGCTGGGGCAGTCGTAGCACGGTGAAGTTTCCGATCGAACTTACACGCCGGACTGGCCCGAACACGGGGAATTGGCCCGCAAGGCAGGACACGGCGGCGGCGATTTTTGGACGAGTTTTCACTTTGCGAATGCCATCCATGCCGGCGAACAGCCGTTTCTCGATGTCTACCGCGGCGTGACCATGTCGTCCGTCGGTATTCTGGCGTGGCAGAGCGCATTGGCAGATGATGCGCCGGCCGCGGTCCCGGATTTCTGCGATGAGGCGAGCCGCGCCAAATACGCCGACGACCATTGGTCGCCGTGGCCCGAAGACGCCGGGCCACGGCAATCGCTGTCCAGCATCCATGGCAATCGCGAGCCAACGGCGGAGGCCCTCGCGCATGCTCTGGAGATCTGGGCGGAGTGTCGGGCTGGGTTGGAGATTAAAGAAACCGTCACCTACCTCCGTGGTCAAAACTCGCGTAATCAGATCGCTATGACCCAGAATCAGAAAGATTCACTTTACGACGTTATTGTCGACGAAAATATTTCCGTGCGGATGCGAGACGGAATCGAACTGGCAACGGACGTCTATTCCCCGGCTGCGGACGCAGAGCGGTTGCCGGGTGCGCATCCGGCGTTGTTGTTTCGGACGCCGTACAACAAGACGCACACCGAACGAAATCAGGGCTTTGCACATTGGTTTGCCCGGCACGGCTATGTTGTTGTAATGCAGGACTGCAGGGGGTGTTTCCAGTCCGGCGGCCAAGTTAACTTTCTCCTCCCCGAGGCCGAGGACGGCTTCGATACAATGCAGTGGATCGATCAGCAAGCATGGTCCAACGGCAAAGTGGGAACGTGGGGGACATCCTGGTGCGGCTGGACTCAGACGGCACTGGCGGGACTCGGGCCGACGAATCTGGCGACCATGATTCCCAACATGAGCGGCGCCGATGCGCACGCGGCCACGGTTCGGCACGGTGGCGCTTTGGAACTGCGTTTCCTGGCCTGGGCGTTCTGGCACTCTGCCGGTAATACTCAGAAGGAGCTCAAAGCCGACCCCATTATCGATCCGGCTCTCAATCTCGGCGCCATTCCCTTCAGCGACTGGCTCAAACGCATGCCCATCCGCCGCGGTCAAACGCAGTTACGACTGGTTCCGGCTTACGAAGACTGGGCATTCGAACTTTTCACGCACGCCGATTACGACCATTACTGGCACCACCCTAGTTATGCGCCTTGCCGGCACTGGGATCGGTTTCCGGACATCCCAATGCTGATCATCGGT
>CAUZRT010000426.1:0-2658 GCA_963582235.1 Lentisphaeria bacterium | reverse complement strand
CCGACGCTAGCCCGACGCGCGAGCTCGCGCGGCGGGCTAGTGACGATCTCAACGTTAGAAACAGGAAAGCGATGAATTTCGCCCGCAAGTCCGTGGGGAAACCTGTCCCGCACGAATCGGCCGCCGCCCACGTCCGTGGTGAGGCGCCTTACGTGGACGATTGGACTCCGGTGGCCGACGAGTTGTTCGTATCGTTTGTGGGCAGCCCAGTCGCTGCCGGACGCCTAAAACAAATCGATCTGACTGCGGCCAAAGAAGTGGCCGGATTTATGGCAGCATTCACCGTTGACGATGTGCCGGGGCACAACCAATTCGGACCGGTTGTCCAGGACGAACCGTTTCTGGCGGACCGCGAGTTGTTGTACCTAGGCCAGCCGGTCGTGGTGGTGGCTGCCGAATCGCCTGAGTCGCTGCAGGCGGTTCGCCGCGCCGTGCGGATTGAGGCGGATGCCAGCGACCTCATCCTGACCATTGAACAAGCGCTGGACCAACAACTTTTTCTCGGGCCCGCGCGACGTATTCGACGAGGAGATCCTAACGAAATGCTGGCCCACGCCCCCCATCGCTTGAACGGCGTGTTCTTTTGCGATGGACAGGAGCAGTTTTATCTGGAGTCGCAAGCCGCGATCGCTTATCCCGTCGAACAGGACCAGTTAATCGTCCACAGTTCAACACAGAACCCGACCGAGATCCAGGCTGTCGTGGCGGACGTCCTCGGGTTAGGTCAGCATCAGGTCGTCTGTGTCTGCCGGCGGATGGGTGGCGCGTTCGGTGGCAAGGAGACCCAAGCCGCATTACCGGCACTTATGGCCGCCCTGGTGGCACAACGGCTGCGACGTCCGGCGCGCGTGGTTTACAACAAAGATGACGACATGTGCGTTACCGGAAAACGGCACGCTTACCGCGCCGAATGGCATGTTGGTTTCGACAATGATGGCCGTATCGAGGCGATGAAAGTCAACTTTTTCTCCAATGGCGGCGCTGCCACGGACCTCTCGCTGGCAGTCATGGAACGCTCGATGTTACATGCGGAAAATACCTACTACATTCCACACATCGAGATCCAGGGACGGGTTTGCTTTACGAACTTGCCACCCAATACGGCCTTTCGAGGTTTTGGTGGGCCTCAGGCCATGGCGGCTATGGAAAACGTTATCGAAAACATCGCGCAGTCGTTGGACACGGATGCCTACGATGTGCGAATCCGTAATCTCTACGGCGTCGGCAATCGAAACGTGACACCCTACGGTCAAATCATTCAGAAAAACCACCTACCCGAAATCTTTGCCAGCTTGGCTTCGCAAGCTCACTATAAACAACGCCGCCGACAGATTGCCCAGGCAAATGCTACCGACCCGTTACGGCTGCGCGGGATCGCCCTGACGGGAGTAAAATTCGGGATTTCATTCACGACGCGATTTCTCAATCAGGCAAACGCATTGGTCAATATCTACACGGATGGAACAGTGCAAGTGTCCACCGGCGGCACCGAAATGGGACAAGGGCTCCATACCAAAATTCAGCAACTCGTAGCAGATGAGTTTTCTATCTCGGCTGATACCGTGATGGTAATGCCCACGTCGACTGAAAAAAACAACAACACCTCTCCCACGGCTGCCTCGGCGGGAACTGACCTCAACGGCGCCGCAGCTGTCGCGGCTTGTCGAAAGATCAAACGAAGACTGCGCCAATTCGCAGCTGCCGAGTTCGCGTCCGACACGGAGGGACTCACCAGATCTCCCCGCCATGTACGCTTCGAGAACGGTTTCGTTACTGACGGGCGTAATCCGGCGCGGCGGATTACCTTCGCCGATCTGGTTTCGGCGGCTCGGCGGGAGCGGGTCGATCTCGGCGCACGCGGTTTCTATGCCACGCCCGGCGTCGACTTCAATCGCGAAACCGGACGCGGCACGCCATTTCTTTACTTCACGCAAGGTGCGGCTGTCGCGGAAGTGGAAATCGATCGGTTTACGGGTGAAGTGTCGGTCTCTCGCGCGGACCTGCTGATCGATATTGGCCAATCGATCAATCCTGGTGTCGATAGGGGTCAGATTACTGGCGGATTCGTACAAGGAATGGGTTGGGTTACCATGGAAGCATTGATTTACGACGAGCAAGGCGCCCTGCTATCCCACTCGCCGACGACCTACAAAATTCCGGCGATCACAGACGTGCCGCTCGAATTTCATTGCGCCCTTTTTCCGAATGATGATAATCACGACACCGTGCGGCGGAGCAAAGCCGTCGGAGAACCCCCCCTGATGCTGGGCATCTCCGTGTGGGCGGCGATTCGCCACGCGTTATCATGCGCCGGTCAAGGACAACCGTTCGACTTGGCAATTCCCGCCACCGCTGAAAGGGTGCTATTGACATTAGACCAGTTCACGCGTTCCGAGGCGTTTTCCAATGCGACGGCGGCCGTGTCCGATGAACTGTCTCGATAGAGTGTTCAGATTTTAGTACTGAGTGCTGAGTATCGAAACCGAACACTGAAACCTGAACACTGAACCCCGAAACCCAAATGAGCACACCCCACGGCTACATCGAGAAACTTGCGGAACTTGCCACCAGCGGACAGCCATTCGTGGCCGTCACGCTGGTTGAGGCGGTCGGCAGCACACCGCAAGACGCGGGCAGTAAGATGTTGGTCGCGGAGTC
>CAUZRT010000425.1:0-2664 GCA_963582235.1 Lentisphaeria bacterium | reverse complement strand
TGCCTCGGTGGTCGGTACATCCATAGGCCGCACATCGGCGGTCGGCATTTCGTCGGTGGGAAAATCCTCAACCGGCATTTCGTCGGTGGGAAAATCCTCAACCGGCATTTCGTCGGTGGGAAAATCCTCAACCGGCATTTCGATCGCCGGCATCTCGGCTGGTGGCGCTTGGACTGTCTCGGGCGTTTGCTGCTTGGCGACAGCCACAGCTTGGCGCTGCAGCGGCGTCAGCACGGCGGGCAGCTGCCAGGCCATTCGCATCGCGATCGTCTCGCGCTTCTGCCGGACTGCCAGGTGCTCGATAGGGTTGCTGTTTTTCGCGAATTCAGCTTCGACCTTGGCGCGGATTCCGGCTATAGCCTCTTCAATGTCGGCGATCAACTGCAACTGAGGGGCGCTGAGTGCTTTGAGCCCCCGCCGGCGGAACTCTGCTTCATCGACAATGCCGTACCGAGGACGCAGTTGAGCGTAGATATCATCGAAGTACGCTTTCTGGCTGTCCGTCAGCAGCAGTGCTTCGTGCACATCGGGCACGGCGGACTCGACATCGGCATCAAAGAACTGCGGCGTCGCTGCCGTGGCGGCAACGCACAGACCAAGCGAGAAGAAAGTTTGGATACAACGGATCATTGATTCCCGGGCGGGAGGAGGCGCTGGTTTTTCAGTTTATATGCAATCTGGGACAAGGTCAACAGGCTCCAGCACACCGAGGTAATTAATAAACGGGGGCGGCAATTCAGTAACATATTCAAGTAAACATCTTACGATATGTCGATAACGACCTGGCCTCCCTCGACTTTCACCGGATAGGTCTGAAGATCGATGCAGGCCGGCGCGCCTTTGGCCTCACCTGTAGCAATGTCGAAACGACCATTGTGTTTCGGACACTCAACGATGTTGTCCATCACAAAGCCGCCGGCCAGATGCACGTTCTCGTGCGTACAAAGGCCGTCACTGGCATAGTACTGGTCGTCGTTGCTGCGGTAGATCGCGAAGGTGCGGTCGCCATGATCAAAGCGTATCACATCCTCCGCCTCGATGTCGTCAGCCTGACAGACCTGAATCCAGTTTCCCATAGGTTACCTCTGGCTGGTGGCTAGACTATTCCGTCATCATACAGCGACCGGCCCGGGCATTGCCGGCTTCGCTGAGCCGGGCAGTTCGCGTTTGACGTAATACGTCGGATCCTTCACCTGTCGGAACAATGCCGGGATGATTTCCCTGTAAGCTTCCAAAAACCCGCTGTACGGCACCGGCAGGTCGTGTTTCAGTTCCTCATGCAGCTTGGCGAGGTTGTGGTACGGCACCATCGGGAACATGTGATGCTCGACGTGGTAGTTCATTTCCCAATAAAGAAAACGGGAGATCGGATTCATATAGACGGTGCGGCAGTTCAAACGGTGGTCGAGCACGTCCTCCGCCAGGCCGATGTGCTGCGTCAGGCCGCACAAGAGCATCTCCCAGGCACCGTAGAAGGACGGCAGGCCGATGTACATCAGCGGCAGGATACTGCCGCTGATGATGACCGCAGCGATCACCACAGCATAAATCATCACCCAGATCCGGGCGTTGCGATAGACCTTGTAGCGTTCCTCCTCCGGGATATATGTCTCTTCGGCAGCGTTCAGCCGGCCGGTGCAGTGCAACAGCACTTTCGAGAGCTCCTTTGGACCGGACTTCAGACTGAAAACCGCCAGCGCGATACCTAACAGGTCCGGCGGCCGCGGCGAGGGGATTTCCGGATCGCGGCCGACGATAATCGTGTCCGTGTGGTGGCGTGTGTGGCTCCAGCGCCAAGGCACCGATTCTCTCATCACCATGAACGACGCGATCTCATAGACAACATCATTCATCCACATCGTCCGGAAAGCCGTGCGATGTCCACATTCGTGCCAGCGCGAATCCGATGCCGAGCCATAAAGTACGCCGTAGATCATGAACGGGATAATCGCCCACCAGCTCCCCCACAGCATGTACCCGGCAGTGCCGCTGGCGATCAGCAGCGCGAACCAGATCGCGGTGTCACGGATAGCCGGCCCGTTGCGGCGCTGGATCAATTTCTTCATCCGCTTGCGTGGGATTTCGCTGGCATACCATTCGGCATTCGCCAGGCCATTTTCCTCGGCAAGTTTCGAGTCCAGCCCGACGAGGCTGTAATCGCGTTTTGTGAATTCAGCAGTCATAGAGACAAAGATAACATTAAAACGGTCTGATGACCATAGGCGAAGGCTGGAAAGGCTGGTCCCGGGTGGTAAGCTGGATCATGTTGCCAATCCACGACATCCGTGACAAGTTCCTTGCTGCAATTGACGCCGGACGCAACGTGGTGCTATCCGCCCCGGCCGGGTCCGGTAAATCGACGCAGATCCCGCAGTTCCTTCTGGACAATGAACAGCCGGGTCAGATCCTGGTGCTGCAGCCACGGCGCCTGGCCGCACGCATGCTGGCGAACCGCGTTGCAGAAGAACGCTATCAGACGGTCGGTGGGCAGATCGGTTTCCAGACGCGGTTCGAAAGCGCCTATTCGAAACAAACGCGGGTGCGCTACATCACCGAAGGCATACTCCCGCGACTGTTCCTCGCGAAAGGCAATCTCGAAGGCATCGGCACCGTCGTGTTCGACGAGTTTCATGAGCGCCAGCTCACCGTCGACATGGGGCTGGG
>CAUZRT010000424.1:0-2707 GCA_963582235.1 Lentisphaeria bacterium | reverse complement strand
AACGGAACTGGAGTCAAACGAAGAGCAAAAGAAAAAATCCTGAGTATGTCCGAAAAAGTACGAATTCACGCACTTGCAAAAGAAGTCGGCATCACCAACAAAGAGCTTGTCGAACTTCTTGGCAAGGAAGGCGTCGAAGTCAAATCGCATCTGGCGAGTGTTGACCCGGCCGTTGCCGCCTCGGTTCGAAATCGAATCGCCGGCGATGGCGCCGGGACGCCAGAGCCGGCTACACACCCCCGGCGGAAGGCGGCGGGCGCCCCGACCGCGCCCGAAACCGGCTCGGCAGCCGATGGGGACAAGCCCGGAACCGAGCAGACCGGCACGCAGTCGGCCGCCGCAACGGCGACAACCGTGGCGGCCGACATAGATAAACCCGATAAACCTGAAACAGCGGTTGCGAGTGCTCCGGCGTCACCGAAGTCGAAGGAACCCGCCGCCAACGTGGCTGCAAAGCCGTCAGATGTCCAGGCGAACGAACATAAAGGACCCGGCCGTCGTGACCGGCACCGCGGCCGGCGGCGATCCGGGAAATTCGGGCGCCGCAACGGTGAGAAATTGAACGAAGGTGCGGCGGCCGACCGGAGTGCCATTAAGCGCGAAGATCTGGTCGAGATTCATTTGAAGCCTCCGGTCGTCGTCAAAACTCTAGCCGAATCATTGGATATCAAGCCCAACGCTCTGATTCATGAATTATTGATGATGAACGTGTTCGCCAGCATCAATCAGGCTGTCGACACGGCCGTAGCCGAACAGATCGCAGCACGACACGGCTACAATCTGGTACTGGAAAAGCGGGAGAAACATGCCGCCGCCGAGGCTCGACAGTCGACCATCATTCAACCCGAAGACATTGTCTACGATAATCCGGAGACCGAGTCGCGTCCGCCCGTGGTCGCCTTTCTCGGCCACGTCGATCATGGTAAGACATCGTTGCTGGACCGCATCCGCGATACCAATGTGACGGCCGGCGAAGCGGGTGGTATCACGCAGCATATAGGCGCGTCGTGTATCGAATGGGAAGGACACCAGATATCTTTCATTGACACGCCCGGGCACGAGGCATTCACCGCCATGCGGGCACGCGGCGCCGATGTTACGGACGTCGTCGTTCTCGTAATCGCGGCCGACGACGGCTTCATGCCCCAGACCGTCGAAGCCCTCAATCATGCGCGCGCCGCCGGCGTCACGGTCGTTATTGCGATCAACAAGATCGACCTGCCGTCGGCAAATCCGGATCAGATCCTGATGCATATGCAGGAGAACGACTTGATGCCGGAGGAATGGGGCGGCCAGGTGGGCGTCTGTCGCGTCTCTGCGATAACCGGCGACGGAATCGACGGCTTGCTGGAACGGCTTGTTCTGGAAGCCGAAATCCTCGAACTGAAGGCCAACCCGGACCTGCCCGGTTCGGCCGTCGTGCTGGAGGCGCAAATGGAACCGGGCATGGGACCATCGGTGAACGTATTAATCAAGAACGGCACGCTGCACCTCGGAGACGTTGTCATCTCCGGGCGTCATTACGGCAAAATCAAGGCGATTATCGACGCGCAAGGCAAGCGCTTGGAAACCGCCGGCCCGAGCATACCGGTAAAGATTGTCGGCCTTTCGGGCACACCCGAACCGGGCGCACCTCTGGTCTGCTGCGAAGATGAACGAACCGCGAAGAAACTGAGTGAGGAACGCAAACTCGCGGTCCGTGAACGGGAACTCTACGTTCCCCGCGAATCAAGCATCGAACACCTTTTCGAACAGTTTGAGAAAGAGAATCGTAATGATCTAAAGCTCATTATCAAGACCGATGTGCGGGGTACCATTGAATCCGTCACTGAGTCGCTGCAGAAACTCAAGTCGGACAAGATCACGACTGACCTGATTCATACCGGCGTCGGCGCGATTACCGACAACGACGTGCTGCTGGCATCGGCATCGAAGGCGCTTGTTGTTGGCTTTCATGTCGGCGTGAACCCCGGTGTGAATGCGCTGGCCAAGAAGGAGGCGGTCGCCGTCAAGCTGTACAGCGTTATTTACGAATTGGTCGACGATATCAGGCGGGCGATGGAAGGCATGCTGGAACCCACATATCGCGAGGAACCGCTCGGCAACGCCGAGATCCTTCAGGTTTTCAAGCTGCCGAGAACCGGCGGTCGGGTGTGCGGCTGTTCGGTCAGTAAGGGCATCGTGAAGGTCGGCGCGCATGTACGGGTTCATCGTGGAGGTGAGCTGATTTACAACGGCAGTATCGATTCGCTCCGGCGATTTCAGGACGATGCCAGGGAGGTCCGGCAGGGATTCGAATGCGGTATACGCCTGGACAATTTCAATGACCTTGAAGTGGGTGACAATATCGAGGCGTACGAATTCACCCCTGTTCCCGCTACGCTGTGACCGTGTGGCCGTTGGATGAGCGATTTTGTCCCGCGCGGCCTTGTGCGGATGATTCATAAATCCCGCCTTGGCGGCACTGTGAGAGCGATGTCCTGCCATATCGTGGTGATCTAAGAGGCCGCCGGGAGAGCCGGCTGGCTTGCTCCACCGATCCAGTCCTGATTTCCAAACCGCTCAAGTGAGTCGGAATCCGCGGCAAACGGTGCGACAGCCACGACCTGAAGCATTCGGCGGACGTTCGGGACGAGCGTTGATGACGTCCTCTATGACAACGCCCCGCCCGTTTTGAATGCCGCGCTTCGGATGCCACCCGACCGTT
>CAUZRT010000423.1:0-2710 GCA_963582235.1 Lentisphaeria bacterium | reverse complement strand
GCTGTTTTCGGCGGCGATTTGCTCGCGGGCATCCGCAAACCCGATCCGCGCCACGTACTGGCGGTGCTCGCCCGGCTCGGCATTGGCGCCGCCGAAGCGGTCATGGTTGGTGACAGTCCCAACGACGTCCTCGCCGGTCAAGAGGCGGGAATACCGGTTATCGCCGTGACCTATGGTTATTCTCTCGGCCCGGTCGAAGTGCTGGGCGCAGATTATTTTATCGACAATTTGCGGGAATTACCGGCATTGCTCATGGATTTATAGGGGCCGGTGGTCAGGAAGCCGGCCATCTCCCTTCCTCTGCCATTTCTATTTTCTTGCGGATGAACGGAATTTTAGCTTTGCAGTAGGTATGCTTTTCGGTGAGTTTGCCGTCCTCGAAATGCAGAATATCGAGCCCACGATAGGCACCCTGGCGGTTATCCTGTTCCAGCGTCAGGACCCAGCGGATCATGGCTTTACCGGCATCGACATCGAGAAACAAATCCTCGGTGTGAAACCGCATGTGGCCATATTTTCCGGCGAATTGCGGCACGAAGGCGGCGCGGATGGCGTCCCCGCCAACATGGCGGATATCGTTGAACTCGTCATAGATGGCGTCGTCGGCGAAATAGGACATGACCTCGTCGATGTCCTCGCGGTTGAACGCCTCGGTGAAATCGATCACCAATTTTTCCAGATCGGCTCGGGCAGCTAGTTCTTCGGACATGTCATCTCCTCACACTCGTCGTACCCAGGGCCTGGGTCCGGCTGTAAGCCGGCCCGCGGACAAGCTCCGACCCGGGTACCCAGATTATCACAGGATTTGGATTCCCGGCCATGGGCGCGAAGCGCACTTGGGCCCGGTAATGACGAAACAGGCGTACTGAATGGCCACCCTTGACGCCTCGGACCCCGCACCACAGTATCCGCGCAACAGCAAATTTAGGAGAAAACCATGGAGCCCAAAGTCGGCGGCACGCCCCCTGGGGCAAAACACGATTATGCGGTTCCCTTTGAATCCGTCCGGACACTTTTCCTGAAATACAAAGAACGCGATCCCGACAAGATAGCGCTGGTCGACGTCACCCAGGAAAAAAGCATCACCTTCGGACAGATGCATGAGGCCGCCAACCGGATCGCCAACTGGCTGGTGGCACGCGGTATCCAGAAGGGCGACCGGGTTGCACTGCTGTCGGAAGAACGCCTGGAAAAGCTGATCCTGTGGATGGGGATCTGGCGTGCCGGGGCGGTCTGCTGCCCGACCAATGTCGAGATGAACATCGAATATGTCGCGGAAATTCTGTCGCATCTCGACTGCAAATTGGCGCTTTACGATTCAGAGCTCGATATCAACAAGATGACCGATGGCGTTCGAATCGAGAGCGTCAAATTCCAGGACTGGACGGCCAATCTATCTGGCGACTTAACGAGTGACGAGCTTTTCCAGCAGATTGCGGAGATTCCGGCCGAACCGGAATGCGATCGCGACTATGGGGCGACCGACGACGCGACCATCTTCTGCACCTCAGGCACCACCGACAAGCCGAAGAATTTCCTGATCGATCATCTGGCGCACTGGTCGTTCGGTCTGTCGACCCTTGACCAGATCGGCCTCACCGAGGACGACAAAACGCTGGAATACCGATCCTTTGGCTGGAATTCGCCGCAGGGCCTGTCGCTCATGCCGTGGCTCGAGACCGGCTGCACGCTCCATATCGCACGGCGATTCTCGCACGGCCAATTCTTCGACTGGATCAAGAAATACGAAATCACCTTTTCGGTCGGCATCCCGACGGTCATCAACATGCTGCTCGACCGTCCCACCGGCGTTACCGCCAAGGACGTGCCGAGCCTGCGCCTGATGAGTTCGTCCACCGCGCCGCTGACGCCGGAGCGCTGGAAACAGTTCGAGAAAACCTACGGCATCAATCTGCTGCAGTTCTTCGGCTGCTCCGAAGGCGGCTGGGTGTGCGGCAACCGTCACTATGCCAAGAAATACGGCACCGTCGGGCCGCCCGCCAAGCATCAGGAATTTCTGCTCGTCGATGAGGACGGCAACGCCGTGCCGCAGGGCGAGGAAGGCGAGGTTACCCTCGGCGGCCCACAATGCGCCAAGGCGTCGATGACGGCGGACGGCAAATGGGAGGATCTGTACGGCCAGCGTGTGCGGCTCGGCGATCTCGCCATTATGGACGAGGACGGCTTTATCACCGTCACCGGGCGGCTGAAGGATCTGATCATCCGCGGTGGAGTGAATATTTCCCCGGTCGAGGTCGACAACGTGATGATGCGTCACCCCAAGGTATACGAGGCCGCCGCCGTGGGTGTGCCCGACAGCATCTATGGCGAGGAAATAATCGCCTACGTCGTGGTGCGCGACGGTGAGGTCATCAGCGAAGGCGAAATCAAGACGCATTGCGGCAACAACATGCCGGGCTTCCGGGTGCCGAAGCAGTTTTACTTCATTGACGCGCTACCCAAGAACGATCGCGGCAAGGTACGCCGGCCGGATTTGCAGGCGCTCTGGCAAAAGGAACATTCGGCGGCGTGAGGCCAGATACTATTTTTTTCATGCCTGGATGTGGCCGAACACACTCTCTGATGTCATCCCGGACTTGATCCGGGATCCAGTCATCGGTTGCTCCTGGACCCCGGATCAAGTCCGGGGTGACACGAAGCGTGGATGGCCGACGACGATGCGCATAAATTTTGTAGGGGCTCAGCCCCT
>CAUZRT010000422.1:0-2717 GCA_963582235.1 Lentisphaeria bacterium | reverse complement strand
GATCTGCATGCGTTTGCTGTTCTGCTCGAAACCGAGGATGGCCAAATTAGTAATCACCTTGTACGGCCCGGTGTCGGCCGGCAGACCCGCCGCTCGACGCTGGCCCGGTCCGCCGAGATAACCTGGCGTGGTGATGAAATCGACGCGCTCGACAAATCGCCGGCGGTCGTGCGGGGTGATGACGAGGGTTCGCCAGCAGAGCGAACCGAGATCGTTCGCACCGCCGCTGCCGGGCAAGCGGACCTTGGGCTGCCGATAGTCATCGCCGATGATGGTGGAATTCAGGTTTCCGAAGCGGTCGATCTGCGCTCCGCCCAGAAACGTGTAATCGGCCACTCCGCGCTGACACGTCTCCATGATATCGGGCATGCTGGTCGCCATTAGCCCTTGATAGAATGTGCGCGAGTCTCCGACGCTGATCGGCATTCGCGGCAGCCGGGGTCCCACGCCGCCGGCCTCAAACATCAGCGTGAGGTTCGGAGCGGTCGTTTTCTGAGCCAGCATTGACGCCGCACACGGCGCCCCCGTCCCCACAACAACCACCGCGCCGTCTTCCAGCAAACGGGAGGCGGCACAGATCATCAGTTCCATCGCGGTGTAGGCCGGCATCGGGGACGCGACTCCAATCATCCTAACGCGGCCTATCGGCCGCAGACCAGAGCGGAGAGTCAAGAGCGGAGAGCCAGAATCTATTGATGTCGATCTTTCTGGCTCTCGACTCTCCGCTCTGGGCTCTCCGCAACATGCGCGCACGGCGCGCAGATGTGACAAGGTGAGACTCTAATGACGTTTCAAACGGATCACGGAAACAATTCCTGCCGCCGCAGTTCTTGCATCCGTCGCAGGCCTCCACATCGTTCAAGGTATTCGGCGAAATCACGGACGCCGAAAATATATTCCTCCAGAAATTCCCGATGCGTCTGCGGATCGGCTTCCGCCGTTAACCACGATTTCAAGTGATTTTCGTCCGAATAGTACTCGTAGGGCATGTTGCCCGGATAACTGCCGAACGGGACTTCGCAAACCGCGTCGACACAATAGCAAGGAATGACCGTCGCGGTCGGCTCGCGACGGATCTCTTCGTTGGAAATGAGCCGCTCGCAACTGACGATGAGCTTTTTGGCGGCACGGGCCACGTCGCAATCAGAGACCGTCGTTCCGCGGATGCGGCAATTCCCGTAACAGTCGGATTCGTGAACGTGAATGACGGCCACGTCCGGCCAAAGAGCCGGGACCGCCGAGAGTTTCTCGCCGGTGAACGGGCAGGAGATCTGACGCGCAGCGCTCTGCCGGTAGGAATCGGTCCCGGCAAGGCTGCGGACCGGAAGGAACGGCAGCCCCATGGCCGCCGCCTGAAACCGTAAGGCCAGCGTGAAGTTGGTCCATTCGCACAGTTCGATTTGGCCGCTTTCTACCACGCGCCGCGCATGTGGTGACAGGCCGCGGGCCTCCAGCCCAATGATGTACGCTACGTCGACCCGTGCCAGCAACTGCCCGCGGCCGGTGTCGTTGCCGCCGCACAGAATCTGAAAATCGTGTGTCGCCGTATGCCCAGCAAGACTGAGATTCTGCTTTTTCTGACGCACAATCTCGTGTAGCAGCGCCGTGGCAATACGGTTTCCCCCGAACCCGCCCGAGGCCAGGTAATCACCGTCAGCAACAAGGCGTTCGACAGCTTCCGAGACGCTCATCACTTTGTCGGTCAGGCTCTTCGATTTGGCTCGAAACGCCTTCCGGGCGGCTTCACAGTCAGGAGACGAGAATAACGGACCGCTCCCTGGGGCCGGCAAATCCTCCGCAGTCATAGTTCTGTCGATCGGCTCGAGACGACATTCATGATTCATTCACCCGGTCACTGCAGCAGCGCATCGTATCGCCACGGTTGTGGCAAGACAAGCGGCTGCGCTGAAGTCCGGCAGAGGAGAATGCACGACAGAACGTCCCGATTTCAGATCTCCGGTGTTTTGAAAACCCCGGAGATCTCACCAAGGGCCAAAAAAATCGACCGCCCCAACGACGCCCGTCATCTGTCTGCTAGTTTGTGGATTCTCACCAGTCAAACCAGGAAGCACAGGCGAACGGGGAATAATAATTACCCTCGTTTTCTGGTGACTTTCCTGTTTGACAATTCAGCTCGGATTTGCAACCGGCGCAAAAGCTAACGTACACTTCCTACACCGGGGTGCATTCCCCGGAATGGTGTTGATGGCCACGCCGGTCTTGACACGCCCATTTTAACGCTTAAATTAGGACGCAGTTTTGGCCCCATCGTCTAGTCAGGTCCAGGACATCGGACTTTCGATCCGACAACGCGGGTTCGAATCCCGCTGGGGTCATTCGCTGAAAATCTCTTTCTCATAAGGGCTTTCGGCGTTTTCGCGTGTGGCGGGTTCGGCAGAATTTTTCGTCGTGTTACCTGATTTGTTACCTTGGACTGCCTCATACAACGCTGCAGCGGTCGTCTCGGCGTTTCGGCCGACGTAGTATTTCAGCGTCGTCTCGATGCTCTCGTGTCGCATCAGTTCCATCAGGGTCTGTGGCATGACCCGTGGCGCCCACCGCTCACCGAAGGACCGCCGCAGGTCGTGTGCACTGGCGTACTTCACTTTGCCGGTCTTCGGGTGGGTGTGGACCTTCACGCCGGCTACTTTCCAGAATTTGCTGACAGTTCGACCGACTTGATGTTCTCCCAGCCTTTGTGATCGCTCAGGACGAAT
>CAUZRT010000421.1:0-2719 GCA_963582235.1 Lentisphaeria bacterium | reverse complement strand
CTGTGTCTTGCGCATCGACGTCACCAGCCCACCTTCCCCGGTCGCATCACTCAATCGGAACGGCAGCACAGCGATCCGCCCGCCATCCCACTCACGCACCCACGAACTGACGCCCAATGGCTTGCCGTCCTGATCGAGCAACTCGTGCAGCGGCGTAAATTCCTCAGTATCCGGCAACTCGAAGACAGGCAGGTCTCGACGCACCGCAGACAAGGGATCCATCGTCTGCCGCCGGCCCGCAGCCTCCCCGTTGATTGCGGAGTCGGCAAATTGTTCGGCGGCAGGGAACCCCGACACCGGCAACAATCCAGCGCCGCCGATAATATCGTTGCGGCCCAAATACTGCAGCACCTCGAAGGCATCGCGATCGATGATCATGCCCGAAGCCGCAAACTCCGCAAGTTCGGCCTGTCGCGCCAGCGGCGAATTGCCGATCAGAATGCGACCGTCACCGCCACCCGGCCACAGCGGCAACCCCAGCCGTGCCAGAACACGTGACTCGTGCAAATTGAGGCTGCAAATATCCTCTACTTTCGCTCGCAAGCCGATGATGTTTTCACTCAACTCGAGGCTTACGCCCCGGGCCTGCCAGTCTGGTGAGGCGACGAACGGCGTGACCGCTTCGATCTGCTTTTTCGCGTCAGCGATCGCCTGCCGTGCCGGCTTATCGATGCGGGAATTGCTGATCGTGCTGCTGACGTACCCGTGCATGGCACCCCAGACAAGTTTCATCTGAATCACTCGGGCACTGTGGTTGTAGCCGGTACCGGGCCACGTCTCCAGTTCCGGCCAGCCGTCGTACGACGAGCCGAATGCCCGCTGCATGCCCCAGCACGGTTCGTAGACGCTCCAGCCGAGGCGGTCCAGATCCGTGTAAGCACCGTATTCCGGACGCGCCAAGCCCCGCGTCTCCGGATTCAGCACGCGCCCGATCTCCCGCGCGCATGGGGCGCCAAAAAACAACACGGTATGCGACGGCGGCATGAAACCGATACGCATCTGCGGCGCAACATCATGAACGGCATCGGCCAGGGCCCGGGCACAGTCGACCAGCGTTCTGTCCTGCAACTGGCTCCATTGCACAGCCGTGTCAGTCGGCAACGGCGTCGGCGACTCCAAGGCTGCGAGCAACTCGTCGCAAGTCCACGCGCGCCCGGTGATCTCTGCGAACGCCGCAAGGTGCAAATCGCAGAAGCACTGGCCGCCCTTGTTCTTGTAGCGGAAGTCGTCATCGATCCAGATTTCATCGACCCCCTCGACACCGGCGTAGATTGCATACGTCTCGGCGGTGTAGGCCTGGAAGCCCGGATCGATCGGGCAATAAGTCTCGTAAAACACCTGGCCGTCGAAGTCGATTTGGTGCTGGTACGGCAGCGGTTTCGAGCGCGGCGGTGACATGTTCATGCCGAGCGTTGTATGAATATTGATACCCACCCCAAGGCCCGCTGATCGAAACGCCTTTACGGCCTTCCCAATAATCACTGCGCGGCGGCGGCTTTCATCGAGGTCGTGGTGGCCCGGTTCGATATGGCCGTAGACGTTGAACAACATGACCCGCGTCAGCCCGACCCGGCGCGCGCGTGCGATAATTTTTCTGCGGCCGGCAACAGTTTCGAACTCCCCCATGGCGAGGCGTTCTATGAAGTCGTTGGGCATGTGATCAATCCTCTCGAGATGATGCGGCTTACACAGGGAACGGTGATAGTATCCGAATGGATGTGGATTACAAACTCGCAAAGGCGGCTGAGACACCAGTCGTTTCCAATCGGTCTTTTTTACCAGTATAGTGTGGTATGGTTCGGGCATTACTCATCCTCCTACTTATCGCCACAACACTTCAGACGGTTGCCCGCGATCGATTCTGGCGTCTCGACGGCAAGCGCGTAGAAGCGAAACTCGTCGGTGTCGAAGGCAAGAACGCACTGCTGCAAGACGAATCGGGCGGCACGCACGAAGTTCCCATCGCCGATCTGTCCAGGCACGAACAGAACATCATCAAGCGCTGGCAGAAGAAGCACCCGAATCAAACCGACACCCGCGAGAAAACTGACAACAAGCTACGCAAACTCGAAATCAAAGCCGCCGAGATCATCAACGATATCCGTAGCGAAAAGGGCCTCAGCCGCCTGACCTTCGACAGCAAGGCGGCGGATGTCGCCCGCGCCCATAGTCGCGACATGGCCGAGCGGGACTATTTCAGCCACCGGGGCAAAGACGGCAGGACACCGTTCAAACGCCTACGCGATGGCGGCGTGGATTACCGGGCCGCCGCCGAAAACATCGCGATCAACAACTCAGCCGGCGGCGCCGCCAAGGCGTGGATGAACAGCGAGGGGCACCGCACCAATATCCTCAACGGCACTTACAACCGGACCGGCATGGGTATCTGGCGGAAAGACGGCCAGCTCTATCTGACCCAGGTATTCATGGATTGAGCCCGCATCAATCTCCCCCGCTTGACCCACTCCTCTTAATCGAATACGCGTGGATCGATCAGGAGTGAGAAGAGCCCGCATCACGGTGCTTCACGAGCCAGGCGATATATCGTGCCTGCATGGCTTCCGAAAAGCCATGGCCAAACCCCGACTCAACGAAATGTTCCGCTGCACCCCCGGCGGCGTTGATCAGCCGCACCGTCTCCGCATTGACTGACGCCGGACAGTCAGCATCCTCCCCGCCGTCCATGAACAGCACCGGGCGATCAATGAACCGCTCCGGA
>CAUZRT010000420.1:0-2720 GCA_963582235.1 Lentisphaeria bacterium | reverse complement strand
TAGCCGCCAGCGGTCTGACGGTTCGTGGATCAACAGCGACGGCCGCTACATGGAGTCGGTTCCGGAATTGGTGACCTCGTACAATCTGATCGCCATGAAAGTTGCGATGAAGTGAGGAGATGATTGATGGGGAATTGGGTTGATACTGGTAACTACTCAGGTGGGGGGGGGTGAAGATCCGTCCAACGTCCGTCGCATGCGCACGGAAATGGCCTTTGCAAATTTGGCGTTAGACCCTGGAACTCGGTCGCGTCCGTCCACCGTCCACCTCAATAGTTGCTGATACTGTTTGCTCAAGGCCGATTTCGCCGCACAAATCCAGCCAATCGTCCTCGTCCTTCGTCCTCGATACATGAAACACGAGGCGCTGACCGGGCAAAGGTTTCGAGGAAGAGGACGACGGTACATTGAGCGCAGAAGCGCCCCGGCCAAGAATTTCATCATTCCACGATGCCATCATTCCACGTCCACTTTGCCATCTTTGAATACGCCTGCGACATTTAATACACGCATATACTACCCCGACACTCTCGACATCCGGCGGAATCTGGCCATTGAAGAACTCCTGTTCAATGGGCTTCGGGACGGACAGTGCCTGCTCCTTCTCTGGCGCAGCCGTGACAGTGTCGTCATCGGCAAGAATCAGAATCCGTGGAAAGAATGCCACCTGCCGTCAATGCGAAGCGCTGGCGTCATGATGGCGCGCCGGCGGTCGGGGGGCGGCACTGTCTATCACGATCCGGCGAATCTCAACTTCACCTATCTGCTGGAACGATCTCATGCGGACGCAAAGCGGCAGACGCGGGTCGTCATTGATGCCTTGCGCGATCTAGGAATCCCGGCGGAACAGGGCGATCGCCACGTCATCCTCGTCGGTGGCCGCAAGGTTTCGGGCAATGCCTTCTACTATGGGAAGAACCAGGTGCTGCATCACGGTACGCTGCTTATCGACAGCGATCTGGACCGGCTCGACCGATATCTTCGCCCGACATTCGACAACATTCAGACGCGCAGCATCGCCTCGGTGCCCGTTGCCGTTGCGAATCTGAGTGAGTTCAGCCCCGGTCTTAGCATCAAGGACGTTATCCGTGCCATCGCTGCGAGGTTCGAGGCAGCGTACGCTGACGGCGTTGCCGATGCGGTTGCATTGACGGACGCCGCGCTCGCGCCTTTGTATGGGAAGTACAGCTCGTGGGACTGGCGATTCGGCCTGACGCCGGCCTTCGAATTCACCGGGTCGCCGTCCTTTGACTGGGGGGCAGCGGCGATCACGATGTCTGTCGTCAAAAGCAGAATCGACACGATTACAGTTGCGGGCACCGGGCTGAGTGCGACGGCGACGGAGGTGTTCGCCGACACGCTCGCGGGTTGCCGGTTCGATGCCGGGGATATAGCGTCCCGGCTCGATGCCTCGAAAGACGGCGGCGGCGACGCCCGTTTCGCGGACATCGCGGAATGGCTCACCAACCTGGAGTTTTGACAAACATGTATGGCAGAACGCCTTTGCCTTGGTACTGTCAAACTTGATCGTATAGGAATTTGTTATTCGATGCTCAACAGCACTTCACTCGTAATCGATTACGAATCACGGATCAAAAGCCCCGGCGAAGCCGGTTAACTTGACATGACAAAATGAAACGCGAATCGCAAGCAGGAGCCTGACACATCCATGACCAGACAGAAAATCAGCATTACCACCAAGACGGGTGACACGGGCGAGACCCGACTTTTCTCAGGAGAACTGGTGGCGAAACATTCGTCGCGTCCGGATGCATACGGGGATGTGGACGAGCTGGTCTCAATCCTCGGTATTGCGCGCTGCCATTGCGAAAAGCCGTTGACCCGGGACAGCGTCCTGGAGATCCAGCGCCAGCTGTTCATCGTCGGTTCGGAACTGGCTACCACTGGGGCGAAGCTGGACCGCTTGCCGCAGCGCATCGATGCGGATCGACTCCGGCAACTCGAAGAACGGATGTCGGCGCTGGAGGCCGAGGTTGAAATCCCAAGCGGATTCATTGTGCCGGGAGGCTCTCTGGCCGCCGGCCATCTGGATCTGGCACGGACCGTCGCGCGGCGCTGCGAACGGCAAGTGTCCGCTCTCCTTGATGACGAGACCATCGACAATTCGACGCTGCTTGTGTGGATGAACCGCCTTTCCGATTATCTCTACCTGTTGGCTCGGTTCGAAGAGGGCGAACCGACTATGGTGAAGGAGGAATAGGAATTGCGAATTGCGGAGCGACCTCGCTCAGGTAGCTATGTCGGTTTCCGCCAAGGCGGATCAGCCTGTGGCTGAAAAATTTCGAATTGGCGCCAGCCCGACGAAGTCCGTCGGCTGCCGGAGCGAAGTCGGGGGAGTGGGGATGGGGAAACTGGAAACCGGTGTTTTGGGATTTTGATCACGTGTCCGACCGACCCAGGATGTTTGTTCTGGGCTATTATGCACAACCCCGTCGGGGTTGAATCGGATGGTTGAATTGCAATTGTCATCAATCCTGACCACTCTCCTGGAACAACTCGTAATCGATCCATTCGTAATCGAGATTTCCGCCACAGGCGGATCCGCCTCGGGCGGAAAGAGGAGAGATTAAGATCTGTGTTTCTACCTCCGAAACTGGCAGCGCCAGAAACCCGCCGAACCTCCGCCTTCGCTCGACGAGCCACGGCGGACAAGCCGAACACCGGTTGAGGGTTAGACATTGACCACCGAATCGACAATT
>CAUZRT010000419.1:0-2727 GCA_963582235.1 Lentisphaeria bacterium | reverse complement strand
GATGCGGTTCAAGCCGAGGCCACGGACGGCGAAGTACAGGCAGACCGTGGCGATCCACACAGCGACCATGGACGCCAGCCGCACAGCCGTCTCCGTGTAGCCGAGCAGCGTGATTGTCAGCCGGTAGATGATGAAGGTGCCAATGGGCTTATTATCCCACAGCGTCTCATAGGGCCGGCCGCCGCCCATCCAGTCGTTGGCGATGACCGCATAAACCGTCTCATCCGCCTCCAGCGGCTCGGTCAGCGTGTGCAGCCTTACAAATGTCACCGCCACCAGACCAACCGCGAGCGCAAGTCCCGTCTGTTTCCATTCGCTGAAGGTTTGGCTGCTCACCATGAACCATCCGGCTGTTTTCGGTGTAGTCGGCAGATTGCGCCGGCGCGAGGGGGGGGGGAGTTTTTTTGGCCCGCGGTCACCCACAACGGGCCGACAAAACCACGAATAATGATTCTCCTACTTAATCGTCCTGCCCAAAATCATCGTGTCAATCCTTTCCTCAATTATTTTGCCGATCTTCCCGAGTCAGCCACCACTGTAAGTCATCGCCTCTCGCCGCCGCCGAGGATAACTTTCCGCTCAAAACATTGGCACGTAGACTCAGGGAGAATCGGGATGACCGGGTGGCCTTCGCTTCCGGCATAGCGCAGGGCATAGTTTTCCAGGGAAGTTCCGATTTGCAAGAGCAATTTAAAAATTGTTTTGCGGCAGCAATCACGGCACCCACCCCAAATATTTTGGATAGGCTTGGAAAGGCCGATGAGATAAACAGGGGGGGCAATATCAAATTACGGAGATACCCGCCGCCCATACCGCGGCCAGCGGTTGGATCACCGTCCGCCTTGAATATGCCGCGACACCGGCCGCCGCCAACGGGGACAGGAAGCCGACAGATCCCTGAGCGTTGTATTGACAGCGGCCAACTGGCAGTCCATTAACGGTTCCCCCTCCTTCCAACTGTCCCCGAAATCCGCAATTTTAACCGACGTAGCTACCTGAGCGAAGTCGGTCCGCAATTCGCAATCCCCCTTGTCGCGCCTTCGTCCCGCATGCGGGACGAAGGTAGAAATCCCAGTCTCTTCACCCATCCTTCTCCAGCAGACCGCGGCATCTTTGATCGATCGCCGCCAGTCCGGCACTCATGAGTTGGGAGTCGCTGGAATGACTGATCATTCGCAAACCGCGCGGCAACAGTTTCTTGATGAGCGGCAGGCCGGCATGCAGGCCGAGGATTTTATCGCAGTTTGCTACCGCTTCAGCCACGGCTATGATGGCCTTTTCCAACTCGGGATTCTCCATGTCAAGCGGTCGTCCCAGAGAAACCGAAAGATCGCCCGGACCGATCAGGAGCACATCAATTCCGGGTACGGCGGCAATCGCGGCCGCCGCCTCGACGCCCGACACCGTCTCAATCTGGGCAATGGTAATCGTCTCCTCGTTCGCCCGCGCCATGGCCCCGATCGCATCCACCGGTGGCGCGTAATCATTAGCGCCAATGGCCAATGCAAACCCGCGGCGGCCGACTGGATCGTACTTAGCCCACCCGACAAAGGCTTCCGCCTGCTCGGCGCTTTCCACCATCGGCACCATGATGCCATCCGCACCGAGATCCAGCAGGCGGGAAATGGTGCCCTTCGACAGTTCCGGCACTCGTACAAAAGCTGAGAATCGGCGCGGGCGGGAAACGGCAAAGACGTCAAGAAACCGCTCGGCTGAATACGCCCCGTGCTCCATATCGAAAATGATGAAATCCAAACCGGCCGTGTCCGCCATGGTGATGATGGCCGGATCACTGATGACCCGGGCCATGGTCCCGACGGCCGTGTATCCGCTCCGAATCTTCGCTACTGCTTTCATCTTTCCCTCCGTCAGTTGGCTTTCTATATCTCCACGTTCGTCAAGCTTTGATCCGCTGCCTTTTGCGCTATCAGCGCCTGGCGGGAGGCGCGCAAAACATCTGCACTGCAAAGTTCCGAACCTGCATCACGCCGGCCGTTCACCTCGTCGATAAAGGCTCGTAAATAGCCGCCCGGCCGCCCTTCTGGCAATGGTTGCCGGCGAACTTCAGTCTCACCGTTCATCGATATATGAAGCATCTTCGCACCTTCGGAAGTCTCGATGACACCGTCGCGTCCCCAAACTGTGACGCGCCAGTAACAAGGGTGGTCATAGCCGTAACTGCTCGGTATCAAGTAGGACACATCGCCGAGGACGCCGCACCCGTTCGACATAGTGAGCATGACCTGGGCCGCATCTTTGAAATGCGGATAATCCGCAACAACAGCATTCCAGTTGCGGGCTGCATTCACCGTTGCAAACTGCAGCCCGGTCATCCAGGGAATGAAATCGAAAGCGTGGACGGCGATGTCATTGATCGTACCACCATGTTTGCCCGGTTCGAAATACCACGACGGCCGCGTGTCCGGATTGAGCGGATGCTGTCCGCCGAAGAAGATGGCATGGATCTCACCAATGCTTCCACCGCGAATCAGCTCCCGCATGGCGACGGCCGGGGCCGTATCGCGCATGTCCAGCATGGCCGAGACAACACGCCCATTGCCGCGGGCGAGTTGGGTAATGGTTTCCAGCTCTGTCAGGTCGGTGCAGATCGGCTTGTCGCTGATCACGTGCTTGCCGCGGTTCAATGCCTCGATGATTATCTGTCCGCGTTTCCCGTAATAATCGCCGACAGCGATCGCATCGCAGTCGACGGAGTCGAGCATTTTC
>CAUZRT010000418.1:0-2780 GCA_963582235.1 Lentisphaeria bacterium | reverse complement strand
AGCAGGCGATTCCTGACGCCTTGAAAAAGGCTGAGCGTTACCGCTTCCTCAACGAACCGCGCCAAGCGGAGAGCATCTGCCGGGACATCCTGAACGTGGATGCCGAAGGCTTCGGAAGCTGCACCAAATACCTACGACTGCGAAGCCGTGTGCCCGGAAGAGATCAGCGTTGACAACATTACGCTGATGAACCGCGATTACCTCAAAGCCATCGTCCGAGGCGAATGACCCGCGCGCCGTCCGCCGGCAAGGCGCGTGACAAGACGCTTGTCGCGTCGCTGCTGAGGTGGTACGGCCGCCACCTTCGCGACCTGCCCTGGCGGCGGACGAAGGACCCCTATCCGATTTGGGTCTCGGAGATCATGTTGCAGCAGACGCGCGTGACAGCGGCGCTGCCCTACTACGAGCGTTTCCTGAAGGAGTTCCCCGACATCCGCGTGCTCGCAAGTGCGTCCGAGGCGAAGCTACTGGAGGTGTGGAGCGGTCTGGGGTACTACCGCCGCGCCCGCCAGATGCAACAGGCGGCGAAAGTGATCGTCGCGGACCAAGGTGGCACGTTTCCTGACACGTATGAGGGATTGTTGGCGTTGCCGGGCATTGGCCCGTACACAGCCGCCGCGATCGCGAGCATTGCGTTCGGTCTTCCTCACGCGGTTGTCGACGGCAATGTGATTCGCGTCATCAGCCGTCTCATCAACGAAGACGGCGATGTGAGCCGTTCCGCGACGAAGGAGAGGCTGCGGCTCCGCGTGCAAGCGTTGGGCGAGGCCGGTGCGCCACGGCGCTTCGGGCAATTCAATCAGGCCGTCATGGAGCTGGGCGCGACGGTCTGTGCGCCGCGCAATCCTCGGTGCCTGTTGTGTCCGTTGCAAGACGGCTGCGAAGCGCGGAAGGAGGGTGTCCAGGAGTCACGTCCGGTCAAGGCCGAGAAACAGCGCCTGGTGGAGCTTGAGATGGCCGTAGCCGTGATCCGGCGCGGTTCGCGGTACTTGATGCGGCAGCGTCCGGCGGACTCGATCCTGATGCCCGGTTTCTGGGAGTTGCCAGAGGTGACGGGGGAAACCCTCACGGACGATTGCTTTGCCGGGCTTGGGATCAGGCGGGGCGAGTATCTTGGCGGTTTTCGGCATGGCATTACGTTCCGGTCGTACCGAGGCGCGGTGTACCGGGGTACAATTCATGGGAAGCCGCCCGCCGGTTATCGCTGGGTGGCGGAGGCTGATTTGACGGAAATGCCGATTAGCACGGTTGCACGCAAGGCGCTGAAGATTGCCTTACAAACGAAAAATGCTTAGAGAGCCGCAACTTTCTCGCGGTTCAGGAGGTTGTAAGTACTTGGACAAGTATTCGACCTTCTAATCAGGGGTCCGGGGCCGACATGAATCTTCGTGACGTAGTGCTGACCGTCTTGCTGACGGCGTTTCTTTGCTCTCCGCTGTTCCTGTTTTCCAAGCCGGAGGGGAACGAGATTGATCCTCGCTCCACCGGTTACTTGCCTTTTCCCGGTGAGATCTCGTGCGGCGATGCCGAGTGCCACAATGTGACGCCGAACTCGGGGCTCGGCGGTGTCAACATCTCGATCAACGGACAGCCGGCCTCCGAATACTCGTACAACCCCGGCGAAACAGTTCCGGTAATGGTCACGATCAGTGAGCCTTCGCCGGACCAGATACGGTTCGGGTTCCAGATGACGGCGCGGACACCGGACGGTTGCTCGCAGGCCGGTACGTTCTCGATTGGCACGGACCCCAATATCTTCCTCTTGGAGGATGCGGAAGCGATGCCTCCTTGCATGCCAGAAATGCCAGAACTCATCCAGTTCCCAACACACTCGTTTGCTAAGCCTCGGCTTACCGGCACGGTGCCTATCACCTATGAAGTGAACTGGACCGCGCCCGCCACAGACATTGGGCCGATTGTTTTCGCGGCAGCTGGCAACGCGGCCAACGGGGACGACGAAGAGACGGGCGACAACATCTATACAACGAACGCGACCGTCGGGCCTGCGCCAACTCACGAGGTCGGTGGGGTCTTCAATGCCGCTTCGTTCCTGCCGATGATCTCGCCCGGCGGCATTGCGGCCGTAGGTGGATCTTTTGCCGAGACGAGTGCGGAGTCGACAACGGTGCCCCTTAGCCTCGATCTCGGCGGCTTCTCAGTAACGTTTGATGGCCAGCCTGGTGCTCTTTTCGTGGTTGCCGGCGACGATCAGGGGCTCGGGTTCAATCAGGCCAATGTGCAGGTGCCGCATACCGTCGATGTTACCGATGGCAAGATCAGCGTGCAGGTGCATTGGGAAGACGAATCCGGCACGATATCGAGCGCTCCCTTCGAGGCGGATGCGGCCCCGGCATCACCGGGTATCTTCAGCTTTGAATTCGGTCCCGGCCGGGGCATCGTTCAGAATCTGGATGGGCCGTTCGCACAACCTGTGGGCTCGCTCGGCGGGATTCCGGCGCGGCCTGCTCTCATCGGTGACTTCGTGATCGTGTGGTGTCACGGACTGGGCCCACTCGACTTCAGCCCAGTCGGAGGAGAGTTGGCGACGGGTGACATCCCAGGCTTTGACAACGCCGAGCCACCGAACCCCATCCTGTTGCTGCCTACGAAGGAAGTGCGCGTTTTCGTCGGGGGCGTGCGAGCCCAGGTGGTGGTTCCGTTCCTGCACCCGACACTGGTCGCACTGAATCAGGTCAATGTGCAGATCCCCAATGGCGTTGAGCCAGGAGATCAAGTCTCGATCGTGATTGAGGTCGATTGCGGCAACGGCGAAGTCTTCC
>CAUZRT010000417.1:0-2792 GCA_963582235.1 Lentisphaeria bacterium | reverse complement strand
CCTCGGATCGCGGCCGTCGGACGTCGCGATTGCCGCGACCAATGTCGGAGTGCCCACGGTTTTGACCGTCATCCTGGCGGTTACCGCTTTGGTCGCTGTCGTCGCGCCTGCGATTGCGGGACCGGTTGTTGCGGTTCTGGCCGTTGCCGGGTGTCTGATCGCCTCCCTGGGCGTTGTCAGCAATATCTTCGTTGCTTTCGTCGTTCGTGTCGCCGTCGTTGCTCTCGGAGTCGTCGGTGCCTTCCATCTCGAGCATTTCCTTGGTTGCCGGGACCATGTCCCAGTAGTGAAGGAAAGCATTTTTTTCCATGCCGATATCAACGAATGCGGCCTGGAGCGAGGCTTCGAGGTTGCGAATCCGGCCCTTGTAGATGGAGCCGACGATCCGCTCGTCACCCCTGTTCTCGACCTGATATTCCTCGAGGCGCCCCTCCACAGACACAGCGATACGTGTCTGCAGCTGTTCGCAGTTGATTATGATCTGTTTCATGTTTCACAATGGCTCTCCAGTCTCTGCGCCGAAAGCGGGATACAGCAGTTGCCCACTGAATATCTCGGCTCATAAGCGGTCCAGACCGGGTTGAAGCTGGCACCCACGCAAGAATTCGGGGCCGGGCATTTCCGGCTTTCCTGCTGGGATGAGCTTGAGAATCTGATACTGGTCGCGACCACATTGTACGCGCCAGCCATGTTTGTCTGCCTGAACGACAGTTCCGGGGGCGGCAGTGTTGCCGGGCGTGACTTTGCCTTGCGTGACCGTGATACGTCGTGCTTTGCTGCCGGCGTGAAGGATGAACCAAGCGCCGGGCCATGGATTGAAGGCACGGATAAGCCTGTCGATTTTCTCAGCCGGTCGTTGCCAGTCGATCTGCCCGTCGCCCTTGCTGATTTTACCGGCATACGTGGCCTCGGCATCGGATTGGGGAACAGCGCTGAGCAAGCCGTCGTTGATGCGGTATATCACGTCGCATACGGAATCGGCTGCGAGTTGCGCTAACTGTTCCTCCAGATTGGCGGCCGTTTCCGTTCCGGTCAGTTTCAGTTCACGGCGGTCGAACACTGGGCCGGCATCAAGAGCCGCCACGACACGCATGAACGATATACCGGTTTTTCCCTCGTCCCCGAGGATGGCCCCTTGAATGGGCGATGCGCCACGATACTTAGGTAACAGCGAGGCATGAATATTCAAACATTCACGCCTCGGCAGATTAAGCAGATCACTTTTCAGAATCTGACCGAACGAGAAAACCAAAATAAAATCGATCGAGAGCCCGCTCAAACCATTCAAAAACTCGGGCTTGTTCACAGAATCGGGTTTCAAAGTATCCAATCCATGCTCGGCACACCACGCTCCGACGGGTGTCGGCGCTAACTGTCGTTTACGACCGACCGGGCGATCCGGCTGTGTGGTACAGCCGATCACGTCAATGTCGGGTGCGTCGTGCAAAGCCGCAAGGGTGGGCACGGCTATTGCCCCAGACCCCAGAAAAAAAAGATTTATCGGTTTCCTGTTCTCCGCTTTGATGTCCTCCGTGTGGGGTGCTGCGACAGCCGAGCGCCGGAATTGGCGAACAGGCGGGCAGACAGACAATTGGAATTAAGCTAAACCAGTATAATCTAACCGTTCATCCGTTGATTGAAATGCGCTGGCGCAAGATCGGCGAACTTTATCCTCGATTAAATGTAACTTTCTTGAACAGAAATGATTACATTGATTTGTCGGGTCTTGACTGGAATCGCCCGGGTAACAACGCCAGCGATTCCCGAAGCGACGGCTTAAGATCCCTTAACTCATTGTAAATGTGTGAGTAACAATCCCCTTCAAGGTGTCGACGACGAACCGCCCATCGGCCGCAGCCGCAAGCGCAAGTTCGGCTGTTTCTGTTTCTGGTTCATCATGGTATCCCTCGCCGTCGTCATCATGGTCGATGTCTGGTGCGAATGGCGTGGGCTGCCCCGGGCGTTCGTTGACCGCTTCGAGCGCGGGCTCGTCGCCAAGGGGTTTCATGTCGAAATCGAACGGATGCGCGCCGGCATCGTACGCGGCATCCGGCTCGACGGGATCATCCTACGCGACGCGCGGGTTGTCGACCGCACACTGATGACCGCCGAGATGATGATTGTCGAGCTCGACGTCATGGCGTTGCTGCGGCGTGAGTTAAAACCAACGCGGATTGACATCCGTGGCGGTGACAGCGCGCTGGCCCTCGCACTGGTCGATCCGACAGCAAACGGCACGCTCGTGGTCAAGCAGCTCGGTGTCGAACTGCTTATCGGTGCCGACGCCGTGCACATGCGGTCCGCGGTCTGCGGTATCGGCGCTGTCCAGGTCATGGTGCAGGGCCGGCTGATTCCCCCGGAGACACCGCCGAAAGAAAGTCCGTTGGTTTCGCTGGAGCCACTGCTGGAGGGCATGACGGCGGGGCAGAGGCGTGCCGTCGTCGAGTTCGTGGAATTCTGCAACGCCAGCCGGTCGACCGCGAATGCCGAACTTTCAATCACCTTCGACATCGACGTGGATGATGTCAGCCGCAGCGATTTGCAAGCAACGCTGAACGTGTCGGATTTCACCTATCGGCATCTTAATGTTGACAGCTTGCTGGCCGAAGTGCAGCTCACCGCCGATATCATGGAGATCCGCAAGTTCCGCATGGTCATCGACAGCGGCACTACTGCGTCGGAGGATTCCCGCGGCGACGTCGTCAGTGGCGCGCTTGAACTCGACTTGCGTAGTGACGAAATTTCCGGGCGCCTGGCCTACAACGCTTTTCCGCACGCCATCGCCCGGGCAC
>CAUZRT010000416.1:0-2795 GCA_963582235.1 Lentisphaeria bacterium | reverse complement strand
TGCGAGTACGGCGACGGCGCCGTACTCGACGTCCGATGCATCATATGCAGGGACGGATGCGTTGGAGACGGCACCCGTGCCGGGTGCCGCGGCCCCAATCGCTGCATTGGTAGCAGTGACGGAAGACGGGACGCCGGGACCAGGCACCTCGGTGTCGGCCGCGACCCGGGATCAAATCCGCGGTCTGAACGTGATCGGCAGCATTGCCGATCTTTACCTGGTCGCGGAGGGTGCGAGCGGGATCGTGCTCATCGATCAGCATGCGGCGCATGAGCGGGTCATGTTTGAAAAATTTTTAAAAGAGGCCAAGGCTATGGACGGCATGGGACAGGGCTTACTCATTCCGATCACGCTGGACTTCTCGGCCGCCGACGCCGATGTTCTGCGTCGCAACCTCGAGGCGATGACAAAGCTGGGATTCGCACTCGAGGAGTTCGGCGGCAATTCATACATTGTTTCGGCCGTCCCGGCGCACTTTCCGCAGGAGAATATCGCCGGGCTGATGCGGGATATGATCGATGAATTGCGCGATGCGCCGCTCCGATCGCGGCGTGCGGATGAGGCGCGGATAGCGCAGTGTGCCTGCAAGGCGGCGGTCAAAGCCAACGACCGTCTGAGCGACATGGAAGTCGAAGGGCTGCTGGCCGAGTTGGTGGAGACGGAATTGCCGTACACGTGCCCCCATGGCAGACCAACGATGATCAACGTCTCCTTCAAGGAATTGGAGAAGCGGTTCGGGCGACGGGTGTGAAGGGATTTGAAACTGGAAACTGGATGCTTGGGACCGATGTGGGGTTCCGACGAAAACAACCGGGGAAGATTCGAAATCGTTTGACCGAGAAATCGTCAGCGGTTATATTATAAATTTGTTTTAACAGGAACCTGAGTAGTTACGTCAAGGGAATGAATCAATTCCGATCCAAAACCGGTAGTCGCAGATATAAAATTCAAACGCGGAGCGTTTGTTATGGCTCATAAGAAAGGACAAGGAGCAACCCGCAACGGTCGGGACAGCAACCCGAAGATGCGCGGCGTAAAGGTATTCGGCGGCCAGTCGATTCGGGCCGGCGGCATCATCGTACGACAGTGCGGGACGAAGTTTCATCCCGGACGGAATGTCGGCCTGGGCAATGACTTCACGCTGTTCGCCTTGAGTGACGGCGTTGTTCAGTTTAATAAGACCCGGCGACAGGTCGATGTCGTCGAAGCCGCCGCGGATTGAATCGCGGCAAACGCCGGTGTCAAGAGGTCCCGACGACCGGTATGGACCACGTTCCACGGCGGTGCGGGAGACGACGGCTTAGGCGACGGATTTCGAGTTTCATAGCATTGGATGAAAAAGGGCGGCCGGTTTCCGGCCGCCCTTTTTCGTTCTTCATCCGCGTCATTCAGGGGTATCCGCGGGCAACATATCCCCGGGGTCGCGACGTTCTCTGCGTCAGCCAATCACAGCCGCCCGTATTGCATCAAGCCCCGCTCGAACGCCTTCGGGGTGACGAAAGACGCTGGTGCCGGCGACCAGCACGTTGGCGCCGGCCGCGGCGACGGCTCTGCCGGTCGTGCTGTCGATACCGCCATCGACTTGCAGATGCAGTGACCGGGGCCGCTCATCAATCCAGCCGCGAATGATCTCCAGTCGCGGGATCATGTCCTCCCGGAATGCCTGTCCACCGAAGCCGGGCTCAACGGTCATGACCAGAATGAGCTCGACGTTGTCAATATGATTCAAGAGGGCGTCCGGCTTCGTCCCCGGTTTGATCGAGATGCCGGCGGAGCAGCCATGCTCGTGAATCTGTTCGATGGCAGCTGCTACATCGTCATCGCACTCCGTATGGATCGTGATGTGGTCGGCGCCGGCGTCGACGAACGGTGTGACATAACGGGCCGGATTCGTCAGCATCAGGTGAATGTCGAAGGGGAGGGCCGCCTCGCCGCGAATGGCTTCGACGACCGGTGGTCCTATGGACAGGTTGGGCACGAAATGCCCGTCCATTACGTCGATGTGAAGAATCTCGGCGCCGGCTGTTTCGATGTCGCGAACCTGTTGACCGAGATCGGCGAAATTCGCTGCGAGCAGTGAGGGAGCGATCAGTTGCTGATCGGCGGTGAACTGGGAGAGAGGAGTGATGGGGCGTCTAATGGTGATGGGTGATTAGCAGTAGCCCGACGAAGCCACGGAGAGCGAAGCCGGGTGAACGGAGTATGGATGACGGGAGAACATGGGCGCGTGATCAACCGTCATCCATCATCCATAAAATATTCGCCCCGGTGAAGAGCCTGTTTAGCGTCTCGTACGGAGCCCCAGGCTGTGCTGTATATGCGTTAACTCAAGCATCCCGATGGCATGATTTGTCGGGTCGGCGGCAAAAAGTGGCCCGCGACTCCGCCGCGTGAGTCCCGTTTCACGTGATCCTGCATGTGGGATGGTCACGGGATCGCAGATGATTGGACTATCAAAAAATACCGATTTCCGCCGCTGAGTGGCGGGCTACTTTGGGCATCACTACCAAGTGTCATCCTTTCAGTCCCGCGGTGGCGGGGGTGATCCCGTGAGGGACGTTGTCCCGTCCCAACGGGCCTCACGTCCGCTATGGCGGACGGTTAGCGCTTATGAGGCACAGCCCCAAGGGGCTCGGTGCCCGACAACGGATCTGTGCCCGGCTAATCGGAAGTCCAGGAAGTCACGTTGTCGTCGTTCGTGGGGTCAGTATCGTTGGGATGATGGGCTTTGTCCGGTCCCAGGGACCAGATAACGATTGTGTTGTTTTGCGTGTCGTCACCGTAAACATAGTCCG
>CAUZRT010000415.1:0-2840 GCA_963582235.1 Lentisphaeria bacterium | reverse complement strand
GCACAGGTCGGTATTTTCTGGTAACTAAAAAGGAAGGATCATCATGAGAAAAAGTAAGGTGTTGTCGAAAATCCGCTCAGGCGGTGTCGCGTGGCTGACCAATGCCAGCGGTGGACCGTCGCCGATGATTTGCGGCATGGCAGCAGGCATCGGTTTTGACGGCGTGTGGATCGACATGGAGCATCGTGACCTGTCGTATCGAGACGTGGCGTCGATGATCATGGCGATTCGCGAGCGCGGCGCCGATGCCGTCATCCGTCCCCGCCGGTCGGGGCCTGACGCAGTGTACCGTCTGCTGGAAATAGGCGCAGCGGGACTGGTGGTCCCCCACTGCATGAACGCTGAACACGCACGCGAGATTGTCCGCAACACCCGATTCGCTCCCATCGGCCAACGAGGTATGGAAACGGTGTGCCTGGACGCGGATTACATGATGGCCGATGCGAAAGAATATTTTGAGTTCGCCAATCGCGAGACCTTTGTTCTCGTGCAAATCGAAGACCGCGAAGCCGTAGAGGACGTAGAAGCCATTGCCGCGGTTGAGGGAGTAGACGGTCTTTTTTTCGGACCGGGCGACCTTGCCCAGAGTTACGGCATCCCCCTGCAGTTCGATCATCCGACGATGCGTGAAGCCCTCGAGCGGGTGGCCGGAGCCGCGAACAAACACGGTAAGATTTTCAGCTCCACAGTCGGCACCGCAGACGCAGCGCGTCCCTACCTCGAGCTGGGCGCACGCCTGATCAATGTGAGTGGGGACGTCATCGTTCTCCATCAGGGATGGACAGCGATGAAAAGTGAGCTGGATGAACTGACCAAAACGATCGGTTCTGACGATTCATGAATCCAACCTTCGACGCACATACTCACGTCTGGGAACACCAGTGGCAGGACTTTGTTGTCGGCACCGGCGGCAGAGGAAATCGATCACAATGCGATCTGCTGCTGGCGCTGATGGACAGAAACGGCGTCGAGCGCGCCTGCGTAATCGGGGGATGCGACGAAACCAACCATCGCAATAACGATTTCGTCGCCGAGCTCTGCCGGGAACGGCCGGACCGCTTCGTGATGTTGTCGGAAATTTCATTGACGGCTGACAATCGGGAAGAACTGCTGGCGCGTACGCTCAACGATTGGCCGGCGCTGGGGCTGCGCTACTTTGCGGCGCCGGACGAAAGGCCCGATACCTGGAGTGGTCCGGAGCATACGAGTTTCTGGGAGAAGGCGGATGCGGCAAAACTCATTGTGTCGCTCAACCTCGGCCCGAATCAGGCCGCCGGGCTCACGCCCCTTGTCAGGGACTACCCAAACATCCAGTGGCTCCTCGATCACATGGCTCGGCCGCGGTATGACATGGACGATGCAGCGTATCAGCCCGTGCTTGACCTCGCTGGCTTTCCCAATGTCTTTGTAAAGATTTCAGCCTGGTATGCTTTCACCGCCGACGTTGCCGAGTATCCCTACGACGATCTCGCGAGATTTGTCGTGGCACTGCGCGATGCCTATGGGGCCCGCCGCCTCTTGTGGGGAAGCGACGCATTGCCGGTGCTCGATTTCAGTTCCTACACCCAAACCTACAACTGCCTGCGCCACATTCCCGCCCTCAGCGAGGACGACCTGGGATGGATACTGGGTAAAACCGCCGACGGACTCTTTCAACCGAGGTAAGCAAAATGAGAATCCAAAAACATTGCCTCCTGATGATCCCCGGACCGACGGAGATCGGGTACGAGGCGCTGCTTGCCATGGCGCAGCCTTCGATCCGCCACTACGGCGACGATTATGTTGAACGCCACCTTCACGTTATCGAGCGTCTTCAAACCGTGTTCCAAACCAAGAACACCGTGCTCATGATCCCCGGGTCCTCGAGCATTGCGATGGAAGCGGCGGTCAACGGGGCCGTCGAGCCAGGGCAGAAGATCTTGGCTCCAGGCGGTGGCATGTTTGCCGAACGCTTCAAGGAGATGGCCGTCAATTGCGGCGCCCAGCTTGTCTCGCCGGAAGTCGAATGGTGTACGCCATTGATGCCAGAGATCGTTGCCGATACACTCGACGAACACCCCGACATTCGCGTCATGGCCGCTGTGCACAACGAGACCAGCACCGGTGTAACCCACCCCATCGAAGACATCGCCGAGGTCTGTCGGGAGCGTGAGGTCAGTCTGATTCTCGATACCGTAACCTCCCTCGGGGGGATTAATGTTTTGACCGACGAGTGGGGCGTGGACTACTGTGTCTCCGGCAATCATAAGGCCCTCGAATCGCCGTCGGGTACCGGCCTGATTGCCGTCAGTGAACGTGCCTGGGAACGGATGAATGCCCGCAAGACACCGATCCACGGGTGGTTCCTCAATTTACTGAACCTCAAAGAGTATGCCGAGCGATTCGCCCAATGGCATCCGAGTGGGCCGGTATCTCAACCCTCCCATGTCGTCGCAGCGTTGGAGGTCACACTGGACAATATCGTGGCGGAAGGACTGGACAATCGGTTCCGCCGTCACGCCTTGTGCGCCAGGTCATGCCGCGCCGGGATGCGAGCGATGGGTGTCGAACTTCTCGCGGCAGACGAATACGCCAGCAATACGGTGACCGCGTTCCGTATCCCGGACGGGACGACCGATACCGAAACCCTGCGCCTGATGGAGCAGGAGTTTGAAATTATCATTGCCGGCAGCCATCACCCAAGGCTCGTCGGGCAAATGCTGCGTATAGGACACATGGGCTCCACCGCCGATCGCAACTGTATGTTGCTGGTGATCAATGCGCTGGCCGAGTGTTTCCGGATGCAGGGCGTGAAGGTCGACGCCGGTGCGGCTGTGGAGGCGGTACTCGCAGTCTTTCGC
>CAUZRT010000414.1:0-2842 GCA_963582235.1 Lentisphaeria bacterium | reverse complement strand
GTGTCCAAATCCGCCAAATAAATTGAACTACCTGATAGTTTAGTCCCACAACGACAACTTGTCAAAGCAGGTCAGGACGACCGGGTGCAAGACATAAATAGGGGGCAAGTACGTGTGAACTGCATTCCGACGCCATTTGTGTAGTCGTCTGCACTACACACAGACACCAACGTATGCTCGTGACGCATGCGATGAAGTATTTAATCTTCAAAATCCCCTTCATGTCGTGCACCCACACCAAGCACTTGCATCCGCACGCACGTTTGTGTTCGGATAACGTAGAGGTCAGCGGCGGCGTACTCGCTGTCCGCTGGAGTGAGTTCGTTCTGGAATGCAGCAGAATCCCGTGCGGACGGTGCAAACGCGAAGATCAACTGATTCGGGCTGCCAATCCGAAAACAATACCGGTGGCGCGGAGGAAAGACAATAGGATTCGGTGTCTTCAATCTCCGGTCGGCTTCGGTTCGAGCGTTGGCTCCTGTCGGCGTCCCCAGCCTCGCCTTCTTCTTCCGGCACGGAGTACCCGATCAGTTATTCTATTACACTTATGCCGCCGGCATGAAATCCACAACCGATTTCGTCTGAAAAGCACAAGGGCAGACCATTATTTACACCAGGTTCTCGCCTGTATCGGCACAGTAGCGGTCAAATTGCGGATGGTCAAGTCGTCGGTTGCGGCGGGAGCGGTGGATCAGATATCAGTGAAAGAAAATGACATCGCCGGCAAGCGCATCGCTGATCGCGTCGCCCGGCGGGCCGCGTCAGGTGCTGGAAACGCCGCGCGCCATGATGATCTTGCCGGTGCGCACAAGTTCGAGAATATCGTATTTTCCCAACATCAAAACCAGGGCGTCGAGCTTATCGGTGTCCCCGGTCACCTGCAGCATCAGGGTCTGTTCGCCTATATCCACTGTCTGACACTTGAAGTGCTCGGTAATCTGCAGCACTTCCGTCCGGGTTTCCGCCACACATTTCACCTTGACGAGTGCCAGTTCACGTTCGACAACGATTTCACCCGTATGGTCCTGGGCGTGAATGACATCGACCAGCTTGTTGAGTTGCTTGAGAATCTGCTCGAGCGTTGTCGGATCGCCGGATGCCGTGATACTCATCCGCGAAAATTGCTCGTCGTGGGCCGGCGAGACGACCAGACTGTCGATGTTGTAGCCGCGGCGCGCAAACACCAGCGAGATGCGGATGAGGACACCCGGCTTGTTGTTGACCAACAGACTGATTGCGTGGGAAGTGGATGGGTTGTCGGATGACATGAGTCGTAATGGGGAATGGTTGAATGTTGAAGGGTGCTAGTATCCTGTCCCGAATTTTTTTTCAGGTATTTTGGAAATTATCAGATTGGGGCTAACTTCGGCAGAATGCAGATCCATTCGTAATCGATTTCGACTTCGTTGGTCCTTATTTTGATGATATCTATCCATGCGAAATGGACTTAAACTAAATGGCAATCTTTCTCCCAAATCTTTCTCCTTAAAATATAGATGCCGTGGTGTCCGCCCAGCCCTGTGACCGTGCTTACTACTCTGCGAAGTATCGCTACGTAGCACGAGTCGCCTGGGGAGAGGCCAGCGGCGAGGCGTGCAGGAGGATTAGGGTGAAAAATTACGGTGAAATATTAGGGTGTCAAAGGTTCTCGATCACGTCGTCCTCGTCCTCGATTCCTAATTGCTTCCTGATTACGTCCGAAGATCGCGCAGACGCGCTCCTGAGGACGAGGACGAGGACCGTCCCGACTCTTTGCGGATCGGGACTGAAGACCCGCCTTCGCTCGGCTTCGGCGAGGCACGCAAGGATCCGCCAGTCGGCGGACTAAAGGTCGCTACTCAGCGCCCGAATTCGCCACTTATCGCCTGAGAGAACTATTCATTGCACGTCTTATTGCCGGATTTGGTGATGTCACGTGCTGCCGCTGGGTTGGGGCAGCTTCTCTTTGGGCGCTTCGAGGAGCATTTTTTCATAGGGCTCGTTCGAAGGGATCATGGGATAAACGTTATCTTCTTTCTCGACCTCGGCATCGATCACGCTTGGGCCGTCATTGTATTCGAGGGCCCGAGTCAGGACTTTTTCAACGTCCGCGTTGCGCCGGATCCGGAAACCCTTGATGCCCTCAAAGGCCTCGGCGAGTTTGACGAAATCCGGGTTCCCCTTGAGGTCCACACCGGACAGACGATTGTCGAAGAAGATATGCTGCCACTGCCGCACCATACCCAGGTATCGATTGTTAATGATCAGGACCTTGACCGGCAGTTTCTCGATGGCGGCGGTTGCCAGTTCCGGCATGGTCATTTGAAAGCCGCCATCGCCGACAACGGCGACGACGAGCTTGTCGCGATGTGCCAATTGGACACCGATGGCGGCCGGAAAGCCGAAGCCCATGGTGCCGGCACCGCCGGTGGTGATGAAATGAAAGCGCTCGTCGGTCTTACAGAATTGCGCCGCCCACATCTGATGCTGGCCGACGTCGGCGGTGATCATCGCTTTGCCGTTGGTGAGTCTGTGCAGTTCGTCAAGGACGTATTGCGCCTTGAGCCCGCCCTGCTTACGATACTTGAGTGGAAATTGCTTTTTCCACTTGGCAATCTGGGTCAGCCAGCCACGCGTATCGCCCGGCTCGACAATGGTGTTGAGCTCTTCGACAACCAGGCGGGCGTCGCCCTGAATACAGCAGTCCATTAAAACGAGCTTGTCGAACTCCGTCGTATCGATGTCGATGTGAATCTTTTTCGCTCCTTTGCAGAATTCGCTGGCGCGTCCGACAATGCGGTCGTCCCAGCGCGAGCCGATCGACATGATGAGATCGCAGTTCATCACCGCCTTGTTGGCGTAT
>CAUZRT010000413.1:0-2864 GCA_963582235.1 Lentisphaeria bacterium | reverse complement strand
CAACGATCCGCTGCAGGACCACGAGAACAACACGCTGACGACCCTCAAGCTCTGCGAACGCATCAAGGGCTTTGGGCGCCTGAAGAAAATCGTCTATGCTTCAGCCGGCTGCACGGTCGCAGAGAAGACCTTTGACGACGCGCAGGCCTCGATCGAGGATGCAAAAATTTCGCTCTACTACGACAGCCCATACCAGATCTCGAAAATCATCGGTGAGCTGTACCTGAACTATTACCATCATCAATACGCGTTGCCATGCGTCAAAGCCCGCTTTCAAAATGTCTATGGGCCGGAAGAAATTCTCGGGGCCGGACGCTGGCGCGGCACGCCACACACGGTTTGGCGCAACGTCACCCCGACGTTTATTTACCGAGCGCTGAAAAACATGCCGCTGCTCCTGGACAAAAACGGCGCCGCGACGCGCGACTTCATCTACGTCGAAGACATCGCCCGCGGACTCATGTTGTGCGCCTCCAGGGGGACCGCAGCCGAGGTCTATAATCTGGCCTCCGGCGTCGAGACGTCGATCCGTGAACTGGCGGAATTGATCGTCGAAATGACCGGCAGCACAGCAGCGCTCGAAGCCGTTGCGCCGAGGACCTGGGACCGGTCCGGTAAGCGCTACGGCAGTACGGAAAAATCGGATCAGGAGATCGGCTTCTCGGCGGCAGTGGATATCCGGACCGGGTTGGAGAGGACGATTGCGTGGACGCGCGAGAATTTATCGGTGATCGAGACCTGTATCGACCGCCACGCCGTGAATCTCGCCGCCTGTAATGTCGAGATCTAGATCGGACGCCTAACCTTACGTTAATGCCCGGCGAGGTTATATTTGAATTCCCTTTCTCACCCCACCGCCAGGTAAACTACCACCCATGGCCGAGCGCCTGAAAACCCTTCTACTTGACGCCAATGGCTCGGGCATCAAAACGCTCGGATTTACGACGTTGCGGGGTGCCCTCGGTCTCGACGAAAACAGCACCCTGCCGTTTGGCCTGCATCGCAATCGTACGATCCACGGCCGACTGCTCGCCCGCCAGTACAATGTCTACTCCTTTATCGACGACTGGCGCGAGGCTTTCGTGCAATCGCCACGGCTGGCAGTCACGGCCTGCGACATCAACGACTACTTTGGTTACCGTCGCCAACTCAAACGGATTCGCGACTACGACCTCATTGTCCTTCTGCATTCCGCAACCGGACAGCACATGGACGCGTTGCTCGCAGCCGAGGCCGCTTATCAGAACCGAAATGGGCGCCTGGTCGTTTTTTTCAGTAACGAGTACGAATTCATGACGAAGAAAGCTGAGTTCATTAACTCGACCGGCACGGAATTCGTTTGTACGCAATTGCCGCTCGATCTCGCGTCCTGGATTTATCACTATGATTCCTCACAACTCCTCAGCACGCCGCATGCGTTGAATCTCCGGCTGTATCGCGACACTGGCGCGGATCGTGACGTCGATATCGGTTTTATCGGTTCGCTGTACCACCGCCAGATCGGCGACAAGGAACGGACCGACCTGATCATGTATTTCAACGACCACGGGGTGGGGCACGGTCTGGCATGCGATATCCGCCTGCGCAATGTGCCGCGTGAGACGTGGGCTGAATTCCTGAATAGATGCAAGGGCATTGTCGGGGCGGAATCCGGGACGTATTATCTGGACAGCAAAGGCCAGATAATGGACACCGTCCGGCGTCTGCTGTTGCGGGACCCTGACATGTCTTTCGATGCGATCTGGACGCCGGAGCTGACACGCGACCAGGAATTCCGATCGGGGAAGGCGATTTCTTCACGGCACTTCGAGCCTATCGGTACGAAAACCTGTCAGATCCTTGTCGAGGGTGACTACAACGGAATCCTGAAAGCTGATGAGCATTACATTGCCGTCAAGAAAGACCTGTCCAACATCGACGACGCCATCGAACAGTTCAAGGACGAGAGCTACCGTTCGCGTATCGCGCAACAGGCCTATGACTTCGCTATCGAAAATCACACTTACGATCACCGGGTTGCGACTTTGCTTAACCAGGTGTTCGGTACGAACTGAAAGATCGTGAAACTCAACGTGCAACTGCAGCACCCGAGCTGGCAGCGTGCCGGCGGCACCCACATACGCGGATGCCCCTGGTTGGATGGCGTTCGACTCGATGCTGCTCGTCTCGATGACTTGTGGAAAGGCCTCGGCTGGAGAGATGCTGTCGCGCTCGTGCAGGCCTGCGCCGGGCATTTCGCCGCCGTGCGGGATGACGGTGCCGGACTTTTATTGGTGTGCGACGGGATTCGCAGCATACCGCTCTTCTATGCCACCAGCAACGACGAACGTCGGGTAAGCGATAACCCTCGTCTTCTGACGGAAGACATCGATGATCTCGATGATCTTTCAATTGCTGAATTCCTAATGGCCGGACAAGTCAGCAACCGCTATACACTTCTGCCAGACGTCGGGCAGGTTCAGGCCGGCGAAGCAGTAATGCTGTCGGCTGACTCTGGTGAAATCGATCGCTACCGGTACTTCCTGTTCCAGCACGCGGCGCCATTCGTTGCTGATCAGGAAACCGCAGCCCGGCGCTGGGACGAATTATTCCAGGGAGTGATCGAACGCGGAATCGAGTCCATTGACGGTCGTACTATTGCGCTGCCGCTCAGTGGCGGCCGTGACTCGCGCTTGATCGCATTGATGCTGAAGCGCCTCGGATATGACAATGTAATCTGCTACGGCTACGGGCAGCCGGGCAACGACGAATCTGTTATTGCCGAACAAGTTGCGGAAAAACTTCAGTTTCGCTGGGAGTTTGTGCCGTATTCCCACGAACAATGGTACGAATGGTTTCGACTGCCGGAGTGTCAGAAACTGCTG
>CAUZRT010000412.1:0-2871 GCA_963582235.1 Lentisphaeria bacterium | reverse complement strand
CCTCGGGTTTGACGTAGCCGGGGGAGTTCTGACCGGAATAGCCGTTGGCCTCCGTCGGAATTTCGTCGCTGCGCAACTGCGATCGCGGCGACTGCTCAGGCTGCGACAACCACGCGTACATGGCGAGGCCTGGGTACTTTGCCTTGCGCACGGTCTGCCCGAAATAAACGCGTGCCGGTTCGTTCTTGATAGTGATGTCGACACCGATCTTCTTCCACTCGTTTTGGAGGAAGACCTGGACGTTTTCGCGCGTCTTATCGCCGGAGGTCGTCATCAGTTGCAGGGCCAGCTTTTCACCGTTCTTATGACGGTATCCGTCGGCTCCCGGCTTCCAGCCGGTTTCCTCGAGCAGCTTCTTCGCCTTTCGCCGTGAATAGGGATAGATGACTATCTTCTCCGGATCATCCGTAAACCACGGATCGATTGGGTGTACGAAGTGGAGCGCCGGTTTCTGTTTGCCTTCAAACAGGGCGTCGGTCAGAGCCTTGCGATTGATGCCGTGAACCATGGCTTTGCGGACTCGAACGTCCTTGAGAAATGGGTTGCGAAGATTCAAATCGATATGCTCATAGATTAAGCTTTCCCGGAAATTCACGAAGTACGGCAGGTTGGATTTCTTGACCCGCTTCTCAAACGCCAGCGCCTGATCGAACGTCAATCCAAGGACGGAAATCATATCGATCGTGCCCGAGCGCAAATTCGCCTCGAGTGTGGCCGTGTTGGAAATGACTTGGACAATGATCCGCTTGATCTTCGCCGGCGCCCCGTAAAAGTGCGGGTTCGACGCCAGCACCACGTGGCTTCCGAGTTTGACTTCCGTGATTCGATACGGCCCATTGTACAGTCCCGGATTTGTGGGATCCTTGACGTAGTTGCTGTTTTTGTCATAGCCCTCGACTGTATCGCCGTATTTCGTGAAAACGGGCTCCTCGAGATGTTTCGCAATGATATAAAAGTTGAACATCTTGTAGAAGTCCCAATCCGCCTTCTCGTAAATGAGCGTGAATTTCTTCGGGTTCTGTTTGTCGACAATGACACGGCCGACGTTCGCGTAAATTTCCTTTTCGCCGACGGAGACATTCTCGCTCAAGGCCACTTGCCGGGAGAAGGCGACATCGTGCGCGGTGACCGGCGTGCCGTCGCCCCAGGCGGCATTCGGGATAATCTCCCATCGGGCGCGGATTTTTCCCTTGCCGTCTTCTGTAAACCGCTCAGCGAGTCCGTTCTCGAGGCGCGGCGTCGACACCGCCAGCTGGTTAACGATCTTGCCGTCGGCGTCCAGCGAGTTCAGGGTGCGGCCGACCATAGCGTAGATGTACGAGGTGGCCAGCATCTGCTTGATCAACGGGTTCGGGTTCTCAAATTCCTGGGTCACGCCGATCTTCATTTCGTCATTCGTCGGCCTGGCCGTTGCCGTGCGCATGAGAGTTGCCGCAAGACATAGACAGAAGGCATCAACAACGAGACGTCGATTCATCTTCGATCCCCTTATGTGTTCTCTTAAGAGTATCCATTTATTTACAATCCTTTCACTCGTAAAGCCAGCAGGCGGTCTGATGCTCGCGATCGTCGCCGACGGCTTTCAGTACCGGCGTTTCTCGCGAACAGATGTCTTTCTTGAACGGGCATCGGGTATGAAACGCGCAGCCTTTCGGCGGTGCCACCGGGCTTGGCAGATCGCCCTGCAGGACCCGGCGCTGGCGCCGCTTGCCGCGGCCCGGGATCGGTATCGCATCGAGCAGCGCCTGCGTGTATGGATGCCGAGGATCTGCAAAGAGCCGTTCACGCGGCGCCCGCTCAACGATTCGGCCCAGGTACATTACCATGATTTCATTGCAGAAATGCTCGACGACCGCGAGGTCGTGTGAAATAAAGACATAGGTCAGTCCGAGGTCCGTTTGCAGATCCAACAGCAGATTCAGAATCTGTGCCTGGATAGAAACGTCGAGGGCACTGACCGGTTCATCCGCGACGACCAGATCCGGATTCAGAGCAATGGCTCGGGCGATGCTTATACGCTGACGCTGACCACCCGAGAACTCATGCGGATATCGGTTCAGATGTCCGGCTTTGATGCCGACTTTGCCTAGCAGTTCGGCAACCCGGTCCTGACGTTCGCTCGCTCGGCCGACATTATGGACATCCAGCGGCTCGCGTACGATCGCCAGGACCGTATGCCGCGGATTCAGGGAACTGAATGGATCCTGAAATATCATCTGCATACGTCGCCGCTGCTGCCTCAACTCGAGACCCCGGACATCGTTAAAGCGCTCGCTGTCAAAAAAAATATCGCCTGCCGACGGTTCGGACAGCCGAATAATCGTGCGGCCGAGCGTACTCTTGCCACATCCGCTTTCGCCAACGATGCCCAGCGTTTTGCCCCGGTCGACGGACAGCGACACACCGTCCACAGCACGCAGTGCGGCGACCGTTCGCATCAGAAAGCCTTTGCGCACGGGAAAGTATTTCTTTAGGTTCCGGGTTTCCAGCAGCGGCGGCATGGGATGTTCTGCGTGAGGCGTAAAACTCGACGCGACGCGTTTTATTTCATCGGATTGAAGCATGCGACTTTGTGCCCGGCTGTGGCTTCGGTGAGCTGTGGCGTCTCTCGGCGGCAACGGTCCTGCACTCGCTGGCACCGGTCCTGAAACGGGCAGCCGGGCGGCAGGCGCAGCAGATTCGGGACATTGCCGTCGATGGACGGCAATCGTCGGTTGCCTTGGCCCGGCCTCGGAATTGAAGCCATCAGCCCGACCGTGTAGGGATGCAGTGGAGCGTCGAAGACAGCGGCGGTATCTGCGATTTCGCAGATCTTGCCGGCATACATGATCATAACGCGGTCGGCAATCTCGGAGATGACTCCAAGGTCGT
>CAUZRT010000411.1:0-2875 GCA_963582235.1 Lentisphaeria bacterium | reverse complement strand
GCCGATGCCCCGCCGTGCGGTAGCCCTGAAACCAGACCTGCTGGTTTCGCCGACGTTCAGCCGCCGTGTGCTTGGGGTGGCGGTGGAAGCCGACCTGCCCTATGTACCTGCGGTCTCAACGCTTCAGGATATACAGGATGTTTTCGACGCGTTCGACGACGTCGGACGTCCCACTCAAGGTTCTAAAAATCTATCCGGTCGATATGCTGAGCTTTGAAATCGTGCAGGGAATGGCGAACACTTTTCCGGGCATCACATTCTGTCCAACCGGAACGGTGCCCCTCGAGACACTTCCGAAATGGAAGAAGATGCCGTGCATCGGCGCGGTAATGACTTCCCGGATCGTTCCGGCAACGATAGTTAAATCGGGGTGACTGGGAAGTTGTCAGGGCGCGGTTGCAAGAGCTAAAGGGTCTGGCCGAGTGATCGGCCGCGCTTGCTTTCGAGATCTTTGCCGCCGGGATGGACATTGAGGCTCATGGCAATATTGCCGCGTTTCACCACCTTGTAGAGGTTCCGGACATTCAGCTCGTTCTGTAACAACACAGCACTCGCCGGATGGCTCCGATCGCCGCGCCACGATTGTCTGTTAACATCGTTGGGAACCATGACATTGAAGATCATGGCGGCGACATCTCGGTAGTGGACCCTCGGGAGTTTCGGAACTGGGTCCCGGTGGAGGATGCCGAGACCGGCCGACATTCCGGCAACGGTCACGCTTTGGCCTTCGCCGAGACCCTCCTTAAGCGCGTCGGTCAACGACTGAACCTCCTCGCTCGCTGTGGATTCGTTGCACACGAAGACCACATCTCAGTCGGGCCAGTTCACGGCGATCTCCTCACCGAGGCGCCGCAGTGCCAGTTGTTGATACGCCTCGTACTTTTTCGCAGCCAGCCCGCCACGTATTCGGCCGGCGAAATGGTCGGCGAGTGGCCACCGGCTGCGAGCATTGTGATGATCCCGGCCACACAAGCCAGGGGCTGCGCTCATCTAGGCGGATCGATGCTCGAACCGTAGATTTTGAGGGCGACCATAGTGATGACAAAACCGCGGCCCGCAAAAAATGAAGAGTATAACAGTCAACGACATCGGCTCACCTTCTAAGGAATTTCTGCGTATGGCCCACAGTCGAGGGGCACAACCTGTAGGATCACGGTCCAACCGCGTTTCGAATCCTCCGGTTTTACCTTAATCGGCGACCGTCGAATTTAATGCGGGTACTCGTCGGATTGAAGCGAGAGTCGAATTATCGAGCGCATCCCGCACCGGTTTACGGGATCGTGGCGAACAACTTTTGCCGCGGTGCCGGGATTGCGGTTTCTTCTTCGTTTTTGTGAAGCTCCACACCTTTCCGCCAACGGTAGACGTGAGTCCCATTGGGACGGACACTGTCCCTCACGGGATCAGCCGGTGGCTGGAAATCCGTCCGTCGTTTTCCGCCAACGGCGGCTTCTCGTCTCATCCCTAGTTTAGCGTACAATTCGGCTGTTGACGGTCTCGCACTTTGGCCTTTGTCGTCGGGGGACTCCGACTCCCTACCGCAATGGCTGCCGGTTTCCACGCTATCTACCCCGCCTCCCGCAGGGGCCGGGATGGGGCTGCCACGCCTTCATTCCCTCAAACCGTTCATTGCGGCGCTCATCGCCGTGCACAGCATGCGTATGTCGCTGCCGGCGGTGACCATGTCGAAGCCCTCGTCGATGCGACTGCGGGCCTTGTCCCCGTCCGGCGCCGCGATGGCCGCGACCTTGCCGGCCGCAACCGTTGCCTCGCGGACTCTGGCAACAGCGGCCTCGAACTCGGGCGGCGCCGGTTTATCTCCCTTTATACCCATTGACGAGGCCAGGTCAGTACCGCCGACAAAACAGCCGGTAATGCCGTCGATTGCGGCGATCGCTTCGATGTTGTCGACGGCCTCAACGGTTTCAATCATCACCACGACGAGGAGTTCGCCGTTGACGTGTTCACGGTAGTCGCTGCCGTGGCGAAGCGCCGCCCGTGTTGTCGCCTGCGAGCGCTCGCCGCGGGGCGGATAATAGGATGACGCGACCACAGCGCGCGCCTGTTCGGGTGTATTCACCATAGGGATCAAGAGGGACAGATATCCCATGTCCAGGAGCCACTGAATCAGGTACAGATCATCGGACGGGGGCCGGGCGATGGCATGGCAGTCCGTAGCATCCATAGCTCGGACGGCCTCCCGCATCAGATCGCGATCAAAGCTGCCGTGCTGCCAATCCGCAAGGATAAAGTGAAGTCCGGCGGCGGCGGCGATTTCCATCGCCTCGATGCTACCCAATGTGCAGACCGTGCCGATGGCGTTGTCGCCGGCAAGCAGACGTGATCGCAGTGTGTTTGTCATTTGAGTTTCCTTTCGATGAAATGTTAAGATTCCAACTGTTTTTGCGGAGTCCGCAAAAACAATGCGCTATCAACAGCAGAATGGCAAGAGAGTCTTCAATCATTGACCGCCTGAAGCAAATGATCAATCAGAATTCGGACAGCGTTGGGACGGGTATCGGCGACGCGACGCCGATTAATGGACAGGGTCGGCGTCGCATCAACTTTCAGTCGGACGGCCAACTCGATGTCATCGTGGACTTTGGCCTGCGTGGCTTCCTCACCACAATCCGTTTCAAAGCGCTGCAAGTCCAAATTCAAATCCCTGGCAAGCGTTTTAAAACGTCCGGGTTGCGCGGGAAAAGGCCAAAGGCTGCAGCTCGAATTGGTGCCACGACGTCGGCATTGCGGGCCAATCCTCGGCCCGCACAACATGGTGGAATCCGAGTGCGTACCAGAGGACGATGGCGGTATTCTCGATGCCACGGTTGGCACGCATCCAACGCGGCAGGGCCGTCGCCGCCGCGGCTCTGAT
>CAUZRT010000410.1:0-2886 GCA_963582235.1 Lentisphaeria bacterium | reverse complement strand
CCCCGTGGGGTTTCACGCAACCGGACCGGGACCTTCGATATTGGCAATCCGATGAACGGGTTGTCCCATTCGATCTGTCCGGGAATGTGATCACGGAGACACCGCGGCCACACGCAAATGGCGACCTATATCAATGAAAAACTGGCACGTTGACTTGTCCGGAAAGGTTGCCATCGTTACCGGTGGCCGCCGCGGTATCGGCCTCGCCATGGCCACGGGACTGGCGGCGGCGGGCGCGCGTTTGGCGGTCGTCTCGGCAAGCGCCGACGCCGACGAACTGAAACAGAAGATCGATGCCGTTGGCGGTGCGCTCGCATACTTCCAGGTCGACCTCGCGGACGCCGAACAGCGTCATGGATTGATTGACAAAGTCGTCGATCGCTTCGGTCGCCTGGACATTCTTGTGAATAATGCGGGGACAACTCACCGCGAGCCGGCCGCGACATACGACATGGGCAAGTGGAACGAACTTCTGAACGTCATGCTTAATGCTGTTTTCGATCTCTCCCAGCAAGCCGCGCACGTTATGATTCCGCAAGGCAGCGGTTGCATTGTCAACACCGCTTCGATGCTCAGCTTTTCGGGCGGTTGGACCGTGCCGGCCTACGCAGCGGCGAAACATGGCGTCGCCGGCCTGACCAAGGCACTCGCCAACGAATGGGCGAAGGAAAACATCAAGGTAAATGCAATTGCACCGGGTTACATCCTGACCGACCTCAACGTCGCCTTGTTCAACGACACAACGCGCGAGCCGGATATTACCAGCCGAATTCCCGCGGGCTACTGGGCGAAGCCCGAGGAAATAGTCGGCCCCTTGCTCTTTCTGTGCAGCGACGCAGCTTCATACGTCCACGGTCACTTGCTCTGCGTCGACGGCGGCTGGATGGCAAGGTAAATGGACAAGTAATCCCGTGTCCGTCATCCGGCCGGTCCTGGGGATAAGAAATTTTTGCGGAGTCCGTAAAAACAATAGCGCTACACGCGCCGGCGACCTCACGTGATCGTTTGCTTAATCGGCAGACCTCGCTGACGGAATCGAGGAGATCAATGAGATGATGCTGATTAGAAGGGATTTGCCAAATAGTTGAACATTTGATTTTACGGATGGCCGCAATGAGCGATCGTCACAATACCCATTCGTCCAATAAAACGAATCGAAATTCGACACAATGGCGAGGTCTGAATCGTTCACTTAATTGACGACCTCCGAAGCGGCCTTCGATTAGGTTCATCCGCCAACCGGCGGATGAACGATGATGATCCACATCATCACTGCGTTGTCAATGTCTCTTAGCAACCCACAAAGCAAACACTACCATGCGGAAAATTGTAATCATTGGTGCCGGCAGCCTCGTGTTTTCCAGTCGTCTGACGGCCGATATTCTCACCTACTCGGCGACGCGAGATGCGCATATTGCCCTCGTTGACCTTGATCCGGAACGGTTGGATTTTGCCGCCCGCATCACGGAGCGGATCTTCAAAGAGGGCGGCTATGACCAGGCAACATGCTCGGCCACACCGGACCGTCGCGAGGCCCTTGTGGATGCCGACTATGTCATCACCAGCATTCTCGTCGGCGGCTATCCGGCCATCGAAGCGGAAATCGATATTGCTCAGAAGTACGGTGTCGATCAATGCATCGGCGACACGCTGACGCCAGGCGGCATTATGCGTTGCCTGCGGACGTTGCCGCACCAGCTCGGGATCGCCGAGGACGTGATGGACCTGTGCCCGAATGCGCAGGTCCTGAATTATACCAACCCCATGGCCATGTTGTGCTGGGGCATGGTCCGCGCCGTCCCCGGGATCAGAGTTGTCGGCCTCTGCCATTCTGTACAGGCCACGACCTGGGAGTGGGCGGACCGCCTCGGCTGTGACCTCAGCGAAATCAATTTCACATGCTGCGGCATCAATCACCAGGCCTGGATCACTCGATTCGAGCGCAACGGCAAGGATCTCCTGCCGCGCATCCGCGAACTGGCGCTCGAACCCAGAATCTGGTACGGCGACACATCACGGATGGAGTATGTGAAACACCTCGGCTACCCGGTCACCGAATCGAGCGGCCATAACTCCGAATACTCGCCCTGGTTTCGAAAACGGCCCGAGTTGATAGCCGACTACTGCCCCGGCTCCCGGTGGAACGGCGGTTCGGGTTTTATCAAGGAGTTGTACGCGCGGCGCGACTGGCGGGGGACCATGGCGCGGATGATGAATTGGGAAGAGCCGGTGAGTCTTGTACGCAGCCTGGAATATGGATCGCAGATCATCAATGCAATGGCGAGCAACGAGAACGTCATCATTCACGGCAATGTGCCCAATGACGGGCTCATTGAAAACCTGCCGGACGGCTGCTGTGTCGAAGTGCCGTGTTATGTGGACAAGAACGGTGTTCAACCCATGCACATGGGCCGGCTGCCCATGCATCTGGCGGCCATCAATCGCACACAGATCAACGTCCAGGAACTCGCCGTCGACGCTGCGATACAGACGGATCCCGAACGTGTCTTTCAAGCCATGGCCATGGATCCCCTGACGGCCGCCGTTCTGTCGCTCGACGAGATTCGGGCCATGACCATCGAGCTGCTCGAAGCGCATCGCGACTATCTGCCCCATTTCGCGGGCCGCACCCTGGCCGCCCGGCCGGTTCTGGTCGGCTCTCATCCCGACGAGGTCGAGCAGCATATCGATCCCGGCGAAGCGCTGGATTGACGAATTCGGACGCCTCGATATGCTCGTCAACAACGCCGGCCTCGTTATACCGGCGGCCACGGAAGAACTGTCCATGGAAAACCGGGACCGAATCATGGCCGATCTCACCGACCGGTTCAGAGTCCGGTCCGCGCCTCCAAAAAAAACGAAGCCCGGCGGGATTCAGCCGGGCTT
>CAUZRT010000409.1:0-2927 GCA_963582235.1 Lentisphaeria bacterium | reverse complement strand
TGCCAATCGGCTCGTCCGCCTCGAAGCCTGCCTGTACCTCGCTCTGACGGCCGCGTCCCCGTTTCTCAACGGCCGCGTCACGGGCTCGCATTCGACCCGCTGGCAGATTTTTCCGATCACGCCGGGCGACGTTCCGCTCTTTTCCGATCACGGGCACTACGTCGAATGGATCAATCACCAATTGGTTTCGCGCGCCATGTTCAATATCCGCCACATCTGGCTGAGCGTGCGGCCGAACGGTGTCGAGGCGCCGGACAAGTTGGATCGATTGGAATTGCGCATCTGTGATCGCATTGATGAATTGCCAGTTCTGCAGGCCGCGACTGCACTTCTGGAGGCTCGCGTGCTGCAGGTGCTGGAAGATCCGGGCCTCGATCCGTTAACGGCGGACTGGCTGCCGCGGTCGCAGCGTGCCGAGGAGCTTGTCGCCCTGGCGGCAACCAACGACGCGGCCGTTGCCGATGCCAGCCTCGATGCCCCAGTCCGCCGGTGGCAGGACGGTCAAACCGTATCCGCCCGCGAGTGGCTCGGCGAGCTCCTGGCCACCGTCCGCCCGACCGCGGCCGAACACCGCTTCGAGCGTTACCTTACGCATGCCGATGACATTCTGCGCAACGGCAATCCCGCCATGCGTTGGCTCGAGACGTACAAGGGCGGCATGTCGATCCGCGACATTTTGAAAGGCGAGATTGCCGTGAATCAGGAACGCACCGAATTTGCATGGCCGGATGTCGTGTGATACCTTCCGCGCCGCTGGTTGCAGTTTGGAGGCGACTAGTGGTCACACCTCAAACTTAATCGTCCTCGTCCTTGCTCGGCTTCGGTTGAGACGCGCGAGGACGATTTGTTTCCCATGCTGCCAAAACTAACGGCGCCAGAACCTCGCTCTCCTCTAAAACGCTGAACGCCGAACTCAGAACGCTCCCGCTGGGCGGGAGCGGAGTGCGGGCACGTTCGAAGTTCGGAGTTCAGACGCAACCAAGACTGCCAGCGCCAGGACCGCACTCAAAAATTAACACCTATAACTACCTTCCGGAGTCTACTCATGAGAACACGTGCTGCCATTGCCTGGGAGCAGGCGAAACCGTTGGCAATCGAAGAAGTCGAACTCGAAGGCCCGAAGGCCGGCGAGGTGCTCATCCGCAATGTCGCCACGGGCGTTTGCCACACTGACGCGTACACCTTGTCCGGCGCTGATCCGGAAGGTGTCTTTCCATCCATCCTCGGCCACGAGGGTGGGGCGATCGTCGAAGAGGTCGGCGACGGCGTCACCAGTGTTGCGGTCGGCGATCACGTAATTCCGCTGTACGTGCCCGAATGCGGCGAGTGCAGATTCTGTACCTCCGGCAAGACAAACCTGTGCCAGGCGGTTCGCGCCACTCAGGGGCGCGGTCTGATGCCGGACGAGACCAGCCGCTTTTCCAAGGACGGCACGCGCCTGTTCCATTTCATGGGTACCAGCACCTTCAGTGAGTATTCGGTCGTTCTCGAGATTTCCATCGCCAAAATCAATGCCGAGGCGCCGCTGGAGAAGGTCTGCCTGCTCGGTTGCGGCATTACCACGGGTATCGGTGCCGTATTGAATACGGCTCAGGTCGTGGCCGGCGCCACGGTCGCGGTTTTCGGTCTCGGCGGTGTCGGCCTGAGCGTCGTACAGGGCTCTGTCATGGCCAACGCCGGCCGCATCATTGCCGTTGACGTAAATGAGGATAAGTTCGAACTGGCGCGTCAGCTCGGCGCCACCGACTGTGTCAACCCGAAATCTCACGACGGTTTGATCCAGGACGTCCTCGTCGACATGACCGATGGCGGTGTCGATTATTCTTTCGAGTGCGTCGGCAATGTCGAGCTCATGCGATCGGCCCTCGAGTGCTGCCACAAGGGCTGGGGCGAAAGCTGCATCATCGGCGTCGCCGGTTCGGGACAGGAAATCAGCACGCGTCCGTTTCAACTGGTTACCGGCCGAGTATGGCGCGGCTCGGCATTCGGCGGTGTCAAAGGCCGTTCACAATTGCCGGGCATGGTCGAGCAAGCCATGGCGGGCGAAATCAAAATCGATCCGTTCATCACCCACACCATGCCCCTAGAGCAGATCAACGAAGCCTTTGACCTCATGCACGAGGGCAAAAGCATCCGATCCGTCATTCATTATTGATGAGCAATATTAACGAGGTGAGCAGCGTCCGGTGCTTCGACGGCGAACAGAAAGTGTTCAGTCATCGCTCCGAGGTGCTGGACTGCGAAATGAAGTTCGGCATCTATCTGCCGCCGCAGGCGGTTGGCGGTCGGTGTCCGGTGCTCTATTGGTTGAGCGGCCTGACCTGCACCGAGGAGAACTTCATCAACAAGGCCGGCGCCCAGCAGTACGCCGCCCGGCATGGCATCATCGTCGTTGCGCCTGACACCAGCCCGCGCGGTGAGGGCGTAGCCGACGATGCGGGGTGGGACTTGGGTTGCGGCGCCGGATTTTATGTCAATGCCACGCAGGCGCCGTGGTCGGCTCATTACCGCATGTACGATTACGTGGCGTCCGAACTGCCTTCACTAATCGAGGCAGGTTTTGCGGTCACCGATCGGCGTGGCATTTTCGGGCATTCCATGGGCGGCCACGGTGCCTTGACCGTGGCCCTGAAAAATCCGGGACGCTACGTGTCCGTCTCGGCGTTTGCACCCATTGTCGCGCCGACCCGGGTGCCGTGGGGACAGAAGACCTTCGGCGCCTATCTCGGAGACGATGAAGACGCGTGGAAAGCGCATGACGCCACGTGCCTGGTGGCGGCGGCCACTGAGCGCCTCCCGATTCTCATCGACCAGGGTGGCGCCGATGACTTTCTCGATGAGCAGCTGCGACCGCAGCTGTTCAAGGCGGCCTGCGAGGAAGTCGGGCAGCCGCTGGAATTGCGGATGCAGCTGGGTTACGACCACAG
>CAUZRT010000408.1:0-2953 GCA_963582235.1 Lentisphaeria bacterium | reverse complement strand
ATATGGCCTGCCAAACAGATTCGAGCTCCTTGTCGGCCTTCTCGATACGGACGCGATGCCAGACCTTTCCCGGCTTGAAGCCGATCTTCTTGAGGGCGGTCACCAGGTCCTTCGTGTAGCATCCGCGTCCCAGAGAAGGATCCAGGTCCGACGCGTTGAAAACATCGTCCTGGGTGACGTCCTTGCCGAGCTTTCGCATATACATAACGACGCAGGCCTCGCCGCAGAAATCCGGTTTCTGCTGCATATGCGGAACGCCTTCGATGAGAACGTTCTTGTGAGCCGGGATTACCCGGGCTTCAGCCGGAAGAATGACTGCAGCTGAAATTAGAATCAGCAGGCGCCGTTGCATGGAATGGCGAATGGTCAATGGACGATATATGATGGGTGTTGATTGACGTTGACACAGAAATCTTAATCACTCCTCTTAGTCTCTCAGCGCGAGGCGTGGATTAAGAGGAGTGATTAAGAGGCGAAACTATCAACTTTTCGTCAGGACTGGACAGCCCGCTGGATCCTGTCGTACGGCAGCACCTCACCGCTCCGGGTTCCTCGTATGCCGTCGATTCCGCCACTCACAGTCCCGGTTCGACCGCGATGAAGAGACCCATGCCATTTTGAGACAGTCGGCTGCGGCAGGAGTTCGCGTCACCCGGTGAGTCGCGGTTCGGTGGCAACAATCATGTGGCAATTGTCGCGCCTTGTCGGATGTATTGTGCCAGCAGGAAATTGGTGACTTCTTCGCGACGCGTCACTTCGGCCTTCAATGTTTGGCTGCCCTGGCGCCCGAGAATATCGGAGTGATAGTGCAGAATCGTTTCCAGGGGATATGGATTCCTGCCGCCGGCAAGCATCTGCTCGAAGAGGCGGCGCAGACCGCCGCGACGCATAAAGGCCGACCAGGATTCATTCTGCCGGCGCAGGCGCTTTGGCTTGTGGAAACGAATAAGCGCCAGCACCAAATGCTTCTGTCCCGGGCTCAGCCCCAGACGTTCGAGAATGGGTTCGGCCGCCGCGACGCCATTGGCGACGTGCTCACCCGCGCCCTTAGCTTTCCCGAGGTCATGGAGCGCGGCGCCAAGTATCAGAAGGTCGCGCCGGGTCACACCGTCGATTTCCTTGTCCAATTCCTGCCCGACGAAGGCACGCGTTTCCGCCGGCGCGAATTCAAGGGGCAGGACAGCATGCTGGAGCGAATCCACAACCTCCATCGTGTGATCGTAGACATCAAACCTGTGTGGCGGCGGCTGGGTGACCCCTTTTAATGCCCTCAATTCCGAAATCAGTGCTTCGCCGCGGTTGATACGCCGACGGATCTCCCGCTGCGGAATAAAGTTTCGCAATACAGAAATTATGAGGGCCTGAAAGCGCTTGCGCCCGCTGACAAGATGGTACAGGTCCAATGATTCAACCCGCGACGGGTTCTCACCGGTCAACGCTTTGAACAGGACATCCCCCCACTCGGGATATGACTGAAAAAGGCCATATAACTGACCTGCGGACACGGTGATGTTGGGTTGCCCGTCCAATTTTACGACGATCTTCCGCGTTGGGTCCGAGACCCTGCCTTCCAGAATTCGATCCTTTATCAGGCCACACACGTCGAGGGCGTTCTCGGCATCAATGGTTGGCGCCGGCTCCTCTTTCAGCCAGTGCCGCAGATGCCGCTGGAAATCCTCAACGCCGACAACGGATACGCGCCGCATGGCGCGCACGAGTTTGCACCCCTTCGACCGCAGCATGGCGTTGAGGATTGGACGCCCAAAGTCGCGATCGATAAAACAGTTAAACGGACCGACACCGATCAATAGAACCTCCTGGAGAAAATGCGCTGAGTTCCGCGGATTCACGCGCATGCGATGGAGAAAAGCCTCACGGGTCTCCGGGTCGGCCATGAAACGAGCGAATTGGTCTTCGCCCAATCTATCGATGACCTGAATGATCTCCAACGCGTCGCGCGGGTTCTTGCAGAAGCTCGTCCGAAAGCTGGTGCGATCGCGGGTAACGTCTTCGAGTACCCGATGCGCCTCAAAAAACGAACGAGTTCCCATGTCGGCAATCTTGTGCAGCGCCTGACTGGTACCCCACTGGTGTTCGGCAACGGAAACATCAAAGGTCTTCTGGGTCAGCACATAGTCGACCAACCACTGGACGTCCGTGGGATCCATACGTCGTAACGCTCGCAGCATATCGACGGCCATCCAGAAATTACGGCCGACGGCCTTGTAGAATGCCGGCGTATCGAGTTTGTCTTTGTTGATCTCAAAAATCCGGACAATCTCGTCGGGACCGGTATGGTTGATGATGCGAAGGGCCTGCGCCGTTGACGTCGGATGCTCAGCGCGTGCTTTGGCAATGGCCGGCGGCGTAAACACCTCATCGACGAGCATACGGAAGCTGGATTCATCCATTGCCGCGATCTCGTCATCGATCAGGGCCTTGGCCGGCACGCCGGCACGAACCTGATCATGGTAGGCTTCATGAAACGGCACACCGTCAACCTCGCTGATCCTAAAGGCCCGTTTGCCGATATCCAGCAGGCCCTGGGGATCGCTGCGGGATTTGTCGATGAACAGCGCCCAGCACGCCGGGATTTCGAGTGCCTGCTCAAGGCCACCGTCGGGAACACGATCGTAGCCGCGGACCAGTTTCACCGACACCCATGGGTTTATCCGCCACGATGCCTTGATCGACTCATTGTCGCCGGTGATAAAGGTGCATTGCCGACGATACGCTTTGACGAAATTCCACCAGCGCATGTTATTGATGCTGCGAAACGCATGCCCGGTGCTCCACGGCCGTGCCGCCAGTGTCTCGCGAAACAGTTTCATGCCGAGCGTCTTGTTGATCACCGTACTGGTTTCCACAATACCGATTTGATCGGCTTCGTTGACAATGTCCGCTGCCGCCCACGGCGTGTTCGCCAACGCCATGTTGAACGATGCCTTACTGA
>CAUZRT010000407.1:0-2974 GCA_963582235.1 Lentisphaeria bacterium | reverse complement strand
TTTAATGAAATCGTCGAGAAATTGAATGGGCCCGGGACGATACAGGGCGATCAGTGCGATGATGTCCTCGATCCGATTGATCTCGAAGCGTCGGCAGAGATCCTGCATGCCGCTGGATTCCAGCTGGAACACGGCGACTGTTTCGCCTTTCTTGAGGAGATCGTAGGTGGCCTCGTCATCCATCGAAATCGTGCCGGGATCGAGATCCCGGCCCTGACTTTTCTTGATCAAGTCGCAGGTATCCTGAATGATCGTCAGGGTTCGAAGGCCGAGAAAATCCAGTTTCAGGAGCCCCAGCGCTTCGCACGGGCCGGCGGGATACTGGGTAATGACTTCAGTGCCCTGGCCGCGGGCCAGTGGTACGAGGTTCGTCAGCGGCTGATCGCCGATAATGACGCCGGCTGCATGAATGCTCATGTTGCGGTTCAGCCCTTCGAGCGCCGCGGAGTGTTCGAAGAGTTCGTTCACCCAGGGTTCGACATTGCGCAATTGGCGGATCTCATGAATCTCCGCGTTTGCTTTCTCCAGGGTCATTTTCGGATCATTGGGAATCATCTTGGTGATCCGGTTCCCCTCCTCGAACGACCGGCCCATGACCCGGGCCACGTCCTTGAGCACTGCCTTCGCTTTCAAGGTACCGAAGGTGCCGATCTGCGCGACGCTGTCTTCCCCGTACTTGTTGCGGACATAGTCGATGACCTCATACCGCCGCCGCTCGCAGAGGTCGATATCGAAGTCCGGCGGGCTAACCCGATCGGGATTCAGAAACCGTTCGAACAGAAGATTGTAGTGGAGCGGCTCGATGTCGGTAATATGCAGGAGATACGACACGATACTGCCGGCGCCGCTGCCGCGCCCCGGTCCAATGGGGATGCTGCGCTGGCGGGCGAAATCGAGAAAGTCCCAAACGACGAGGAAGTAGCTGGTGAAGCCCATTTTGTCGATGACATCGACTTCATAGTTCATGCGTTCGACGACGCTGCTCTGCTGATCGCTGAACCCCGCCATTCCGTTCGCATCCAGGTCGATCCCATACCGGTCAATCAGCCCGAGCTTACACTGCTTCAGCATATAGCCGCGGCGATCGGAGCCGTCGGGTGGTTCGAAGACGGGGTAATGGCTAACGGCGTTGAGTTCGAGTTGCAGATTACATTTTTCGGCGATCTCGATGGTGTTCCGCAGGGCGCCTGATACTTCCTGGAACAAGGCAGCCATTTCCGCGGCGCTCTTGACGTAGAATTCCTGCGACGGGAACCGCAACCGGTCGGCATCCTGCATGGTCTTCTGTGTGCCGATGCACAGAAGCAGTTCATGGGGCAGGGCGTGATCTTTGATCAAATAATGGGCATCGTTTGTTGCCACCACCGGGAGCTCGAATTCGCGACTGATTTCAAGCAGCGCCTTATTTACCTCCCGCTGTTTCGGCATGCCGTGATCCTGAAGTTCGAGGTAGAAGTTCTGCGCACCGAAAATGTCCAGGTACTCGCCAAGCGCCCGCCGGGCCCTGGACGGATTCTGCGCCAGAATATAGGTCGGCACTTCGCCGCCGATGCACGTGCTCGTAGCGATCAGCCCTTTGCTGTGGCGTGCGAGCAGCTCCTTGTCAATGCGAGGTTTGAAGTAAAAGCCCTCTAGATAGGCTGCCGCGTTGAGCCGACACAGGTTCTGGTAGCCGTCAAAATCACGGGCCAGCAGCAGTTGGTGAAACCCTTTATGATGCGGATCGTTGGGATTCTTCTCAAACCGTGACTTTGGCGCCAGATAAAATTCGCAGCCGATTATCGGCTTGATGCCCTCGGCGTTCATGGCCTCATAAAACTCGAGAGCGCCGCACATATTGCCATGATCGGTCATGGCCATCGACTTCATGCCCATTTCGACGGCCTGTCCGGCCAGTTTCTTGATCTGGCAGGCCCCGTCGAGCATGCTGTAATCGGTATGCAGATGCAGGTGGACGAATTCGGTCGACATGGTCGTATTGACAGGTGAGAAGCGGTGGCCCGGCGTGTGTCAGTACCGACTCAACAGGGCATAGACGTCCTCAATGGACGGTGCCTGAAATAGCTGATCGCGCAACTCGTCATTGCGGACCAGCCATGAGATTCGGGCAACGAGTTTCAGGTATTGAGCATGATCCGAGGTCGCGCCGATCATACAGATCAGATGCACCGTGGCGCCGTCCGGGGCGTTGAAGTCGATGCCGTTCGTAGATCTGCCGACGGCGATAAACATTCCCTTGAGGGATTCAAACCGTGCATGGGGGATGGCGACGCCGAGACCGATTGCCGTACTCGATTGCTTCTCGCGCTCGAGGATCTTCTCATAAAAGAGTGCTGCATCATCCAGCAGATGTGCCGACTCGACCGCCCCCATCAAAGCACCGAGGGCTTCATCACGGTCTCCAGCATGGATCTCGATGACGAGATCCTCACGGATAAAATTAGCAATTTCAAGCGTTCCCACGGATCATTTACTCCCAATATGACACGAATCCGGTGACATTAGCTCGGACTGGAAGAAAGAGCTGTCTCAACGATACTCCGAGTTGCGTCTCGGAACCCCTCCCCGATGTGGCGGGTTCGCAAAGCGATGTCCTGAACGGTCCGCAAAGTTTCGACAGGGTGATCGGCAGGCTCGTTATGCGGTCCGTGAATTCCGCAAACACAACGATGCAGTGCAACACGGTTCTGAAACAGTCCGGCGTCCCCGACCGACATTCGGGACCGATATACGGCGGGGTTGCAATAGGCGGGATTCCGTCGCAGCGTCGATTGCGGTGGCAGAAATCGTCCACGCGAATATTACAAACCGAAAAGAGCCCCGAACTGCGAGAACATCATAAAGGCAGCAACCCCGATGAGAGCGACCGAGGCCGCCGCCGATAAGGTATAGAAAATGCCGGGATTCGCCACACTCGCGGCTGCCGGTCGCGCTACGGGTTCCGGCGCCGGTGCCGCTTGCGGCGCGGTCGCCT
>CAUZRT010000406.1:0-2976 GCA_963582235.1 Lentisphaeria bacterium | reverse complement strand
ACGGCCGGGCCGAAGACGACATCATCAATATCCCACTGGCTGAACAAACCGGTCTGATCAACATCATGTATCGAGCCAAAGACCACGGTTTCCGGGAAAAAGTGTTTCGGTATTAATAGGCGTTGCGTCATGGCATCGGAGATCACGGCGAGCCATGAATGCCAGTGCCGGTCACGGATGACGTCGGACACAAGACGGCATTCTTTGCCGCCTGCCATACCCTCGCAAAGCTTGGCGTATGATTTCTTTTGCAGAGTCAGTGAAATGTTGGTCATCTCACCGGCGCGATAGCGGAATTGCATCAATGGATAATGGGAGAGTGAGATCGGAACACGAAACGGGCAGTTGAGCCGCTGATCGTGTGCCCGGTTATAGACGTTCAGGTACGTGCCCTGGGTTGGGTCGTAATTGCGGATGCGCATGCGCTCGTCGTCCGGTATCAGGTGCTCGCCGAATTCCCGCCGCTCGAACGTCTCCAGCATGGGCGTCAGCCCTTCGATGCGCAAAAGAGCGGGTGGACCGTTCGTTGGATTATCGGGTTTGGAGAGCGTGAAGGTACGGTTTTCGTCATCAACGAACACGGCGATCTTCAACGTTTCATCGGCCGGCGGTTTGTGATAGACCGTGCGCGGCACCGGGAACCACATTTCATGCAGGCTCGCGTCGGTCGGCGCGACCCGGGCGCCGTTGATTGTGACCTTGGCACCGGCGAACCTTCGGTCAGGATAATCCCCATCACATCGAACGACAACGGAGTCGAAACGGTCCGTGTCCCAGTCGCAGGTCAGTTCAAGTCGTTGCGGCAATTCAATCCATGCGATCTCGCGGGTGGCGACGTCGCTGCCGGCGCCGATGGCCCGCAGCCATACAGCCGTCAACCCGGTACCATCGACGCCGGCGAACCAGTTTCGGATCTCCTCGAAATCGGTCGTTCGCAGTTTTATTTCCTGGCTGTCGGGATCCAGGATCAGATATGTCGTATCAACTAGAGCTTCGACACTGTTGATTTCCGGCCGGCCGTAACGCAGCAGTGTGAATTGCTTGACGGCGTATGCGGCACCCGGACCGTTCCCGGTCAATCCCTGGAGGACGTCGCTGGGCTGCAGATTGCCGAATCCTTCAGGCCTGACAAAGAGGTCCGGATCGCTCTGCAGTTCGTTGGCGTTGTCGAGCGGCAGCCATGCATTGACCTGATGCCAGTCGCCATCCTTATGCCAGTTCGGGGAATGATCCTCGATTTCGGCGATCGGCGTGGCGCCTGCCAGGGTGTAATTACCGCTGGAGAATTCAGTGCCCGAGAGACGGTGAAACAAGCGCTGCTGAACAACAAAGTTTCCGAACTCGTCAAACTTCCCGATGCTGTAGTGAAAGTTGAAGTCCGCCGCTTTCGTTCGTTTCACGTAGAAACGCCATCCCGCGACGTCGCGATAGGGGAGGGGAGGCAGATGACTCTTGACCAGCATCCGGCCGCCGCCCCGCGAATTCCGCAATACAAAGTATGGCCCGCCCCACTGCTCCTCGTGCCAGGCCAGGCGCGCGTACCCGGCGTCCCTGTCGACGGACCAGTTCTTCGGCTGCATCGCTTCCAGTTCCCGGTCACCGTCGCGCAAGGCCGTATAAACCGGCCGTGCCTTGAACGCCGATTCATGGGCCGCTGTGCCGGCGGCGCCTTCGATCGGAGTGAATTTAACATGCAACGGCACGATTTCATCGGCCGCGATCTTGACCCGGGCCACCACCATTGAGTTCAGAAACGTCCAGATTCCCATGAGTCCATCATTGAGCGGTTCAGGGTCTTCATAGGCGAAGATCGGTCGGTTGTCGAAGTAGTACTCGAATTTGTTGCCAATGCGCCGGAGCTTGACATAGTACCAGGCGCCGTGAACGGGCCGTCCAGTATCGACAGCGGCGGATCGCGTTTTCCGGACGTTGCCTTCGCGCTGCCGCGGCACCAGGTAACTCGGACTGCGTTCGAGCAATTGCCCCTCGCGAAAGAGTCGAGTCCACAATTGCGACTCGTTGAAATCCCAGCCCGTGCAAGTGACCGTATAGCCTTGCGCCGAGCTCATTTCTCTGTTCATAACCGTCAGGTTGATGTCCCCACAACGCTCGTACCAGCCCTGTCGGCTGCCCGCGTAGAGCTCAACACAAAAGTCACCGCGATACCGGAATTTCGTCCACATGGCGGCGACACCATCCTTTGATTCACCGTTCATGTGAGACCAGCGTGGATCACATTGAAAGCGATTGATCACCTGCCAGCCCCCGCCGTTCGGAATCCAATCCGACGGCGCTTCGCTGAACAGATAATCTTTGACATTGTAGCGGACCACCGAACTGTCCGCGAGCTGGCCCCATGTGTAGCCGTCGATGCGAATGCGCGTCCCCACGAAAGGCGCCGCCAGACGATGCGTGAAAACGGGCTTGTCATCGTAGGTCGCCCACAGGCAATAATCCTCATAATGCACCATGTAACGGACCGGCTTGGGGGCTTCCCCTTCCTGCTGCTCAGCCACCCGAAGGACGCCGCTCGCCAGCGGTTCCGCGTCCTTATTCCCGGATTCGCCGCCCAACAGGCGCAGTTCGTGATCCTTCGCCGTCAAGCGCAGCGCGCCCAAGTCCGCGTCTTCCTCGACGCCGAGATGGATGATCGACCCGTCCACGTACGGCATCGTCAGCACGAATCGGCCGAAAAAATCGCTCTTATGCCAGCCGGTCTTTTCCTCCGTGAACAACCAGTCGCCTTCAGGTGACGACCAAAGCCGCATGAATGCGTCGGTAGTAAAATTGCGATTCTTTTCGAATCGGTTGTGATAGACGTCCGTGCGCTCGCCGAGGTATCGCAGCTCGTCAACGCGGCATTCTGTGTCGGGACCGATGTAAATACCACAGGCACCGGCCGCCGGCCGCGGCGGATGATGAATCATAACCAGTTCGCCGTTGCGGTACAGCCTCAGCTCTCCCGGCTGGGTGGCG
>CAUZRT010000405.1:0-2981 GCA_963582235.1 Lentisphaeria bacterium | reverse complement strand
TGCCAGCTGACAACGATGCACGGCGTCATCGTCTTTTTAGCCAGGAACCCGTTCGGATCGGAAACGGTGACGCGCAACGTCCGACAGAGACACTTCACGAGCAGAGCAACGGTGAAGCAGAGTAGCGGCGGCAAGTGGCGGATTTTCTTCAGGCGGCCCATGGGGTTCAGACACCATCACCGGATAAGTAAGGAGACGCGGGGCGAGGATGTTAATTTAATCAACCAATGACCGAAGGCAACGAATTGCGGTCATCCTGGGCGGTGTCAGGGATTTTGCGGATGCCCACCCGGTGACGGCTGAATTTATTTTTGAGGTTGCTGACACATCGTTGGCGAAGGACCGCGAAGTGAAAAAATATATATATGCAGGCAGCCGGATCCGGGAGTACTGGATCCTGAATCTGAATCACGACTGCCTCGAGGTGTACACCGGCCCGCCAGGCGGGGACTACGAAAACCGTGCCACCTTCCCTCACGGCACCACTGTCTCACCGTCCGGATTTCCGGATGCGTCAGTTCGTGTAACCGACCTGCTTCCATGACCGGGCCGAAGAATATTCCGAAACGCGAGAGTTGATGCATCACAGGCTATCGCTCATAGCCCGCCGCGATCTTCGCGTGGGATGGTGAGCTTGGCGTCGATGAAATCCTTGTGCGAGAGTTTCAGGGCGCGGGCGATGGTCTTGAGATCCTCGATTTCGTCGTGTTGGGTATTGCCGCAGGCATTGGCGATGTGAAAGAGGCACCGGAGAAAGTCCTTCCGTTCGTCAAAGGTTGTGCATTCGCAGAACTGGCGGCATAGGCGAATTTGATCGAGGTTCCTGGCAATGCGATTGCAGCTGACTTCCGCGATGAGTCGGGCCTCGGCGTCGGGCACGTGCCAATCTGCGGCGATGATCCCGGCGATGACGCCGGTCTCTGTATCTGAAATTCCCATGTCCGCCCACGCCGCTGCGGCCATGAGCGCCCCGGCAATGCAGACCTTGCGAATCGCTGCTTCGGACAGATCGATTTTCGCTCCGGTCTTTTCCAAGTGGGTCACCAGGTCGAAGTAGACGGCATTGCGAATATAATCATCGAGACGGGATTCGCGATTGGGTCCCGCCGCACCCGCAGACGACCGTCGTTGGATGACATCCTTCATGAATCTGGCGAGGTCCGCAAACAGTCCCGTCCCGCGGTCGTTAACATCTGCTTCGATGGCACCGAGCAGGGCTTTTTCTTCTGCCGTCACCTCGCCGTCGGCCGCGACGAGATTCCTTAGTGTATCGATGACCAGCATCTGGTCGTCTGACGACTTCATACCGTTAATGACATTTGCCAGGAGCCGCTCGGCTTCGGCACCACTCACCTGGGAGTCCATGTAGATCTCCAGTTCCATCCATTCCTCCTGGGTGAGTTCGGGGATCATGAAGGTCAGATCCTTGAGCGCATTGACCTCGTCATTGCTGAGTTCGCCGTCGGCCCAGGCGACGGCGATCATCAGTTTGACAAGATCCATGACAAAAGCTGTGTCGGCCATGATTGGATTTCCTTTGGGATGAAGTGGGTATTGCGTAATGGGGTATTACGGAATGGGTCGGGCGTAATGGACGACAAGTAATAACTGTCGTAGAGTACGGTGCTAAACTCGCACCGGCAATCTTAGTCGCGCTCATCTGCAAGTTCAAGTTGATCGCATCAGGTAGTCAACTGTGGCGTCCTGTTTCGGACACGGTTCAGCTTGCAATTCTTTCCAGAAAAATTCCGAGTAACCACTTGAATCTCGGGCGTGTGCGTGTGTGCCCGACTGGAAGTTCCCTGGCAACGATCCTTGAATCGTAAATCGCACAGTCGAAATTCGCGATCGATTCACAAGCTCGAGCCCCACGGTGTTCGGGGTGTCGCGTCCACTGGGGTACGAGCACGCACGCACGACATGTCAAAAGGGGGGAGAGGGGGTGGGATAACGGACTTTGTAGCTGACTGACCATTGCGTCCCATCCCGGCGAGGCGGGATCGCGGCGGCGCAGGTTGAGGACACTACACAAAACCGAGCGGAATAGCCAAGCTATTCGTACTTTCCCACTTTTATGTCGTGCACCCGTACCGCAGTACCGCCTTGGCAATCAGCCCTTGGCGATGTATATTGAAAAGGCGTATGTTTCGGCGAATTATAAACAGGAAGAGACCCCAAGCCACGGGTCAGGGATTACTGAATTTTTACCGCCAATCAGGACACTCTCCCGACTGAATTCCTGCCACCTGCGTCACGCCCATGCGTCGTCCCCTCCTCATTTTTCTTCTCGTATCGACCTGCCATGTCGGCCACACACAGACGCTGACCCTGGAGCACGAGCGCGCCAAGCTCGGGCGCGTCACGGCTGCGCAACCTCTGGCGCACCGATTCAACTTCACGAACACAGGCGTTGCGCTACTGGAGATTCAGACGGCGCAGTCGACCTGTAGCTGCGTCCACGTCGCCGTCGGCAGTCGTATCGTCGCGCCCGGCGCCGCGTCTTACATAGAGGTTGGTTTCGATGCGCCCGCAGCGCCCGGACGTGTTCGCCGTGTCGTCCGGGTTGTTTCGAATGATACCGCGAATCCGGTGCGCCGGCTGATGGTGACGGCTCGAGTTCCCGAGCCGCCCGGCGCCAAGGCGGGGGAAGCCCGTGCCATCCGGAAAGGAGCGGCGCTAGCTCCAGCCTGGGCCGAGGGCGAGGTCCTCGTCCGTTTCCGCGGCGATCGGGTCGATCTGTCGCGCGGCGCCGATGCGGCGCGCCGACGAGCTATTGCCGGCGCCAAGGCGTGTAAGGACATGGAGATCGTCCAGGGCCGCAAGCATCTGGCATGTTTGATCCTCAATGAAAACGAGACGGTCGAAGCGGCGGTCGAACGGCTCGAGGACGATCCGGACGTAATCTACGCGCAACCCAATCATTTCATGGAGCCGCGCGGCTTGGTTCCAGATGATGATTTCTACGACCGTCTCTACGGTAT
>CAUZRT010000404.1:0-2986 GCA_963582235.1 Lentisphaeria bacterium | reverse complement strand
CGGTTCATCCTTGTCCTCGACCGTTGGGGATGAGGATGATTGGCCCCGCAACTGTTTTTTCCAATCTTCCAATTCTCCCCATGACCGCGACAACGGACAAATCCATCACCCTCAGCGACGCCGCGTACCAGGAGCTCGTTGATATCGTCGGCACCGAGAACGTTCTGACTCGTCCGGCCGATCTGATGACCTATGACTGCGACGGGACCACCCTGGACAAGCTGCCGCCGGCGGCCGTTGTCTTCGTCCACAATACGAAGCAGGTGCAGGCTGTTGTCCGCTGGGCGAATCGCCATGAACTGCCTTTCATTGCCCGCGGCGCCGGTACCGGCCTGTCCGGCGGTGCCCTGGCCCTTCACGGGGGCGTCATCATCGAACTGTCACGGATGACGCGGATCCTTGAAGTCGACCTCGAGAGCGAGATCGCCGTTCTCGAACCCGGGGTCGTCAACGCCTTCGTCACGCGACACGTGCAGCGCGACGGCTATTACTTCGCTCCTGATCCGTCGAGCCAATCCGCGTGCACCGTCGGCGGTAACGTTGCCGAGAACTCCGGCGGCCCGCACACGCTGAAATACGGGGTCACAACCAACCATGTGCTCGGCCTCGAAGTCGTGCTGCCGGACGGCGACGTAGTTCATTTCGGCGGTGACGTCCGGGATTATCCCGGCTACGACCTGACGGGGCTGTTCGTTGGCTCCGAGGGCACTTTCGGCATTGCCACCAAGATCACCGTGCGTCTGATGCGGAGTCCGCAGGCGATCAAGACACTGCTCGACATTACGGCGGCAGGCATGATTCCGGCAGCGCTGGAAATGATGGACGGATTTCTCTGCCGCGCGGTCGAGAATCATTTGCATGTTGGACTGCCACAGAACGCCGGCGCCGTCCTCTTGATCGAACTGGACGGCATCGAGGCCGGGCAGGACGTAATGGCCCAACGTATTACAGCGATCGGCGAGCGCAACAATGCCCAGTTCGTCCGCGTCGCCAAGGACGCGCGCGAGCGGGCCGGTCTGTGGAAGGCGCGGAAAGGGGCATTCGGAGCGGTCGGCCTGGTCAGCCCGAGCTACTATACTCACGACGGCGTCATTCCCCGAAGCAAACTGCCCGAGGTCCTTGACCGCATCGATGCCATCGTTGAAAAATACGGTCTGCGCGTCGCCAATGTCTTTCATGCCGGCGACGGCAATCTGCATCCGCTCCTGTTGTTCGACGACAGTGATCCGGAGGAGATCGAGCGTGTTCACAAAGCCGGCGAAGAAATTCTGCGGGTCTGTGTCGATGTTGGCGGCAGCCTGACTGGCGAACACGGCATCGGCTTCGAAAAGATCTCGGTCATGGACTGGCTGTTCGAGCCCGAAGCCCTGGAGCTCATGCGCGAGATCCGGACCGTCTTCAATCCCGCCGGCCTCTGCAATCCAGGCAAAGCCGTACCGACACCGGGTCAGTGCGTCGAGACCCGCAAGATCTACGGATCAAAGCGTTACGCCTGATGGTTGGTTAGACAGTGGACGGCGCTAGCCCAACAAAGCCACGGATGGCGAAGTCGGGTGGACGGGTTGGCGCCTTCGACTTAGTTTAAGTTGCGCGGTAACTGTTCAGGGCGTGTAAGATACCACGGGGATGAAGCCTAACTCTCACACATAACTCATGTCTGCACGGGGTAAGTAGATTGATGGGGTTGACGCCAGGGTTCACGATGGGGCGAAAATCCGATGGGGTTTACGACAGGCTTCTTGAGCTTCCCTGGCCGATGCCACATGCCCGCTTTCGTAAACTCCATCGCAAACCCCATCGAGATCGCCCCCACTCGTGAACCCTGGCGTCAACCCAGTCGAAACTTGCATCGATTGGCGTTCATAACAGGGTTTCCGACTCGGTGGGACCGGCGTCGATTCCCCGCAGTATCTCGCCGCGGGCGAGATCAGCACCGGGTTGCTTTAAAATGAGCCGTCCGGGGCAGTCCATGGCGGACTTCCGGCAGCTACGGATCAATCAAGGCGAAATAAATTACGATTGGATCGACCACAAATGGATCGATTATGAGTAGTTATTTTTACTGCGCATCCAAGTAATCTCTCATCGCAAAAAATGACATCATTCCGTGCCATTCGGTCCCCTCCTATATGGATCACCGCATTTCACTCGTAATCGATTCATTCGTAATCGATCGGTATTCTGCGAAAGTTTTTCCGAACCTGATAAATGCCAAAATACCGGAAAAACTTCCGGGATATTACGTTAGCGCCATCCGCCCGACTTCGCCCTCCGTGGCTTCGTCGGGCTGGCGCCTTTAACCACTTATCACGGCGTAGTCCACAGAACGAAGCCGGATTCCCCCTCTTTTCTCATGTCCACGCTTCTTGCCGTCGAAAACCTGACCACAACGTTTCCGACGCGGCAGGGTGAAATCACAGCGGTCAACGACATTACGTACTCCATCGAAGCGGGACAGACTTTGGGCGTCGTCGGCGAAAGCGGCTGCGGAAAATCCGTGACGGCGTATTCGATTCTTGGTTTGCTCGAGTATCCGGGCCGCATCACCAACGGCAGGGTTATATTTCAAGGCAATAATCTGGTGGGCAAAACGGAAACGGAACTTCAGAGCGTTCGCGGCGACAGGATTACAATGATATTCCAGGAGCCGATGACGGCGCTGAATCCGGTCTTGAAAATCGGCTTCCAGATAGTCGAGCAACTCCGCCGTCATCGAACAGTTGATATACGCGGTGCGAAATCGCGGACCGTTGAAATGCTCGAGCTCGTCGGCATTCCGGACCCGGCTCAGCGCAGCAACGATTATCCGCATCAACTCTCCGGGGGCATGCGGCAAAGAGCCATGATCGCAATGGCCTTGATCTGCGAACCGGATCTCCTGATTGCCGACGAGCCGACCACGGCCCTTGATGTAACCGTGCAGGCCCAGATTCTTGATCTGTTGCAGTCCCTGCAGGATCGCCTCGACATGACCATTCAGTTTATC
>CAUZRT010000403.1:0-2989 GCA_963582235.1 Lentisphaeria bacterium | reverse complement strand
CAGTCGACCGGTTTGCCGTCAACCGTGCGGGCTTTGACTCCGCCAATCATCACCGTCGCCGATGTTAGTGCCTCGAACCGGGACATGGCCTTTCCCGTCCAACTCTGTTCCCGGTGCGGAACAACGACCGTTACATCTCCGAAGGCGCTAAGCCGCTCGATGGAAAACGGCAGCAGCGGTGATTCCGGCCCGTCGTCATTAGTGAGGAGAATATTCATAGGGGGACAGTGTTATTGAAACGTTGGGAATGAAATGTGTCATTGCTTTCGCGTGATGCCAGTAACAGATCCGTCAAAAAGGATTTTGAGCAACGCGATTGTCACGGAGAAGTATGCCGACTCATGAAAAAGGATGGTCACCCGCTATACCTCGACAGTCCGTTTATCAAGGCGGATGAGACCGTCCACCGGCGCATGCGCCGGCCGGGAACACTCCGGTCATGCTGAGCACGGTAGACTCTTTTCGATTCTCACCGGCAAAGTCGGTGGTTTAATTTTCCGTAGCAAAATTATCGGACAACAACTTAATTTTCCAGCAAGCCGAGGAACTGCTGCCTGAACTCGCCGGCGCCGCCATTGGCGGGATGCCGCACCGGGCGATGATCGACCGCGAGCCGCGTCAGGCCTTCGCCGGATTTGCGTCCCACAGCCACCACCGTACATTTCGGATACAGCGCCAGGAACCGCTGCAGATACGGTAAACCGGCGTCCAACTCCACAGGACTCGGCGTCCGATTGCTGAGCAGCCCTTTCTTCGGATTGTACGGGTGCCAGGGAAAGACGTTCCATATGACGAATTTGTCACACGGAAGACCGGCGTTGATGACAATATTCCAGACGATGGTGGCCGTCGGCTCGGAAAAGCCTTTGGGGTTCAAGGAAGGCTTGCTCGTTCGCTGCGGTTCGAGTCCCGGCAGCACGTGTACCGGCTCGACACCGCGCTCGATCTGATGCCCCAGCAATATCCGTTCGGAGGTCATGGCCATGCCGCTGAAATGTCCGCCCTGATAGCCGAGAGCCTCGCCAATAAGAAGATACCGCGCGTGGCTCCGGCGGCAGCTCAGATAGTGTCTGAACTGACGTGTCCGAATCCGCGGCCCGGCGGACGTCAGGTCGTGGTCCGGGTCCATGTCCGCCCACGGATTGAAAACGTTCAACATCGCCGGCGCTTTGCGGAGACCGCGAACGAATCTGTCGATGGATGAATCCATAAAGCTAATTTTGCAACCTACATATAGTGACACTATATTGCCCCAGCCCGTGTCTCCCGCCATTAGCCATTGGACACCGAACACCCGCGGGCTAAGCAAACCACTCACAGACTTCGCCCATAATACATGTCATGCGCATTGATTCCGACCAACAGATATATGTCGAAGACGTGCCGGTCACGGAAATTGCCCGGGAGTACGGCACACCGACCTATGTCTATGAAGAGAATACGATCCGGGGGGACTATCGCCGGGCCCTCGATGCGTTCAAGAAATACTATGACGATTTCTCGTTTCATTACGCCATAAAGGCAAACAACAATCCTGCCATCGCTCATATTCTTCGCCAGGAAGGCGCCGGCATCGACGCCGCCAGTGTCAACGAGATCCTCCTTGCACAGCAGCTCGGTGTCAATGGCGAAGATGTCGTATTCAGCGGCAACTTTTTGTCGGATTCGGACATCCGCGCGGGATTGGATAGCGGTGCCATTTTCAATCTCGACGACATCGGTCTGCTGCCCCGCCTTCTGCGCATGGGCAAACCCGAGATCCTGAGCTTTCGCGTCAATCCCGGTTACGGGCGGAGCAATGTCGGCGAGTTCGTCACCAATGCCGGGCCGGACGCCAAGTTCGGCCTTCATCCCGATCAGGTTCTGGATGCCTACCGCCAGGCCCGCGATGCCGGCATCGCGCGTTTCGGCGCTCACATGATGCCGGGAAGCTGCCTGCTGGATCCCGACTATTTCGCAGTCATCACCGAACTGCTGATGGACATCATCGGCCGAGTCGGCCGTGAGCTCGACATAGATTTTGAATTCATCGATCTCGGCGGCGGCCTGGGAATACCCTACACCCCTGATGAGGAAGCGCTCGATATCGAAACGACGGCCGCCAAGGTTGCCGACATGTTTCGGGGTAAAGTGGACGAATACGGATTGCGCCCGCCCCGGCTGGTCATGGAACCGGCGCGATATTTCGTGGGACGGGCCGGAATTATCGTCGGCACCGTGCATGCCATAAAAAGAAGCTACCGCGAAATCGTCGGCACCGACATCGGCATGAATACACTGGCACGCCCGGCCATGTACGGGGCCTATCACCACATTTATGTGAACGGCCGCGAAAACGAGCCGCGCACTGAGATCGGGCTCTGCGGCCAGATCTGCGAAAACACGGATTTCTGGGTCAAAGACAGGGCACTGCCGGAAAATATTCAGGAAGGTGATTTGATCGTTGTCGTCAATGCCGGAGCCTATGGCTATTGCATGAGCTACCAATACAATGGCCGGCTGCGTCCGGCCGAGGTACTTGTCAATGGGCACCGGCACTGGCTGATTCGCGAACGCGAGTCCTTTGACGAAATTGTATGGGGGACTCACGTGCCGCCGCACCTCGCGGATTAACTGCTGGAACAGGGGTCGGCGAGCTGCGCAGAGCGTCGCAGACTACGGGCCCCGGCGATCGACCGTCACGTGAATCTGTCTTGTTCTCCCCGCGTCTGTTCCGTTACCTGACAAACGTCGAAGGCCAAACTTCGAACGCCGAACTTCGGAGGGGACAGCGCTGCCGCGCTATTCATGGTGCTTCTGCCACTGTCCGGTTCCGGTCTCCTTCCGTCCTTCGACTTTCTGAGTTCTGAGTTCGGCGTTCGATCCCGCATGCGGGATCCTCTTTTCCGTCCGTCCCGGAATTGCGCCATTCTATCCTGCTGAGAGAACAACACCGTCATCGGGATGTTTTCCGCGGGAATTCTCAGCGGTCGACGATGGATCCGTCGTC
>CAUZRT010000402.1:0-2990 GCA_963582235.1 Lentisphaeria bacterium | reverse complement strand
GCCGTGCCTGCAACAGCGCCGTGGTATCCGTCACTTCTCCGGCCAGCACCCCTTGCGCCAAACCAACCGGAAACTCTTCCTGCGCGGAAACGGAACGAGCACATCCCGCGGCCCAAAGGCATATGGCCATACAGGCAAACCAACCGCCGACAACCGTCCCAAGCTTCATTCGGTCCTCCCGTACCATCAGCGACAGCGGACTACATCGGTTTTCCACCGACATGCACACCGGCCTTAGCAGCTCGGGCTTGTAACTCGCTCCACTCCCTGCCGCCGTCGTTCGGAATTTCTTCGACATAGATACCCTTCACGAAGGGCGGTAAGCGCCCGGCGATGAAATCCGCCTTGTACATCTCTTCGCGCGCATAGTAACTCGTCGTGCCCGACGGCCAACGCAATGCCAGCAAGTGACCATCGACGCTTCGTTGCGGCGGCTCGTCGGCACGATAACGCTCGACCGCATCCTCGTCAATCTCGACCCCGAGGCCGGGCGCGTCCGGTATGGCCGCCGTCCCGTTCTCGACCGTGATCGCCGGGCGGATCATTGCCTCCGCGAATAAATGATGCAAGTGGATGCCCGGCAGCCGCGCATGACTCAGCACGGCGGCGAAATGCATAGCATACGTCGCGGTGATACTCGTGCCGGTCATCTGCAGCCAGAACGGCTTGGCGGCGGTCGCCGCGATGGTCCCGTTTCGCATCACGCTGCCGGCGCCGCCGCCGATGATCAGCGCATCGCAAACCTCTTCGCGAAGAGCCGTCATGATCGGCGGATTACCGAAGTGCATCGCGATCGGAACATGCGTCTTGCGGCGCAACATCTGGTTCCCTTCCACATCGTTCTGAGGAATCGGTGTTTCCCAGATCGCGATCTGCTTGTATTTTTCCATCTCGACAAGATACGGACCGCCGCGTCCGGCATCCATCAGCATCGAGTTGAAATCGAAATCGATCTGGAAATTATCGGGCAGTGTCGGTGTCAACACACGGCACTGCTCATCGAGGTCATACCAAGGCCGCGCTTTTCCTTTGAAAGCGCTGTAGCCGAGCGATGCCGCCTCGCGGCACTCTTCGACCCAGTGCCGCGGCTCCATTCCTCCCGCCCACCAACTCAAGAATGCGCGGTCCCGATATTTGCGGCCCAGCAAGCGGTGAATCGGGACACCGTTAGCGCGCCCCACGGCGTCAAACAGCGCCATCTGTAGACCGCCACCCAAAGTGTCATCCCACATCGACTCAGCGCCCGACCGGCCCATAACCAGGTTGCGGGCTCCGTTGGACACCGCGCCTTCGCCCCATCCAACGATGCCGTTGCCGAGAGTGAGGCGGCAAAGCGGTCGCGTGTTCGTCATGTGACCTTCACGCCACGGGACAATGTAGTTGGCCGGGTTCTTCTTGTACGGAGGTGAGATCCAGAAGGACTCTACGCTCTTCACGTCCAAACCGGATGATCCGACAACAGCCGGCCCTGCCTGCGAGGCAGCAATGGCACTAGGCGGGACCACGCCACCCGCCACCGCTGAAACAGCGGCGGCGCTCGCTGCCTGAAAGACTTTGCGGCGTGAGAGCTTCGTCACGAGAGTTTGTTCCTTTCGATGAACGATGGCTGGGCCGGAGCGGTACTAGTCTAACTGAACCGAGCGGTATCGGGTTGTCTATTCCTCAACTAGCGCTCTAACCGCCCGTGGTCAAAGTCACGTGGGCCGTGTTACGCCATTGTGGAGCAGAGAGATGCTGGAGGATCTCAACCAAGTCTTTCCCTGCATTAGCCTGCCCAAGGATCTTGATGTACTCTCCCTAGGTCCGACGATTGACAGAGGGCAACGATCCCGTAGCGGCATGAAACGACGGAGCCGTTGTCTTTCCGTTGCTACTTGAAGGCGGCCGTGATGCCTTCTTGGGTGCAGTTGTCTCCGGCGCAGACCTTTACGGGGACCTCCGCGCCTACGGGGTTGTTGGTCGGCATGAGGGTCCATTGGTTGACACCGCACACTAGGCCAGGCGCTGAGCCGGCGTAGAGGACGTCGGCTGGGGCTCCGCCGATTGTCGCTGTTGCCGGGAGCTGGAGGCGGGGGAGGGGCTCCTCGGCCGGACCTAGACCGCCGTCGGGGCACTGCGGTGTGTTCTTCCCGCCGCCGGTACCGAAGGCGACGATAAAGCTGTCTGACGGGTTGTCGAAGCTGTTGACGGTGCCGTCGGGATTGAGGATCGCACCCTGTCCGGCTCCCGAAGCATCGAGCGCGAAGATGCCGGGGTTGCTAGGGACGATGGGAATCTCAAACACACTCGACGGGTCGCCGTCCAACTCGAAATTGAGGTAGATCGGTCCGGGGACCCGGATGGTGGAGCGGGTAATGAACGTGGTTTGGCTGCGCGAGGAGAACAGCATTGAGATCGTTTTCGTGTCCAGCAGGACCCTTGCACCACCCAGTTCTCGCGGCAGTGTCGTAGATGCTATCTTTTTCCGGCCTCTGAGCCGGCCGGGTCGCGCACCTGTGTCTTCGTCGTCGTGTCTGACTTCCGTTCCACGCACGAACGTGTGCTTGTAGCCGACGGAGTGCTGCACGATGCGCTTGCCACCGGCTGGGAGATCATGCACGACGATGGGCCGTTCCAGGTGCAAGTTCGCAAAATCGATGACATTGACGTCAGCGCGATAGCCCGGAGAGATCACACCGCGGTCATGGAGTTCGTAGGTTCGTGCCGTGGCAGCCGTTTGTTTGTGGACTAAGAACTCAAGCGGTAGATGCGGACCGCGCTTCCGATCGCGGGCCCAATTCTCAACGCCTGTCTCAAACTGATGAATCTGAACGGCCGGATCCCGACCTGGGTGTGACCGACGGCGCGCCAGAAATTTAATTTTGAGCAATGAACCCCATACAAAGTTGGGAACCGCCGACAGCGCGACAAGAAGCCCCCGGCGCCCCTGTGTCTCGCTGTGATGACAGAATATCGCTATGTTGACAACGGCACTGAACAGCCTTTCATCC
>CAUZRT010000401.1:0-3009 GCA_963582235.1 Lentisphaeria bacterium | reverse complement strand
TGCAGAGGTTCTGCGCGGCTTCAAAGTGAAAATCCGCACCCGTCTGCGTCGGGAGGCCTTTGCCATCAAGGCACTGATTCTCCATGCTGACGTGCTTGGCGATCCAGCTGCCGGCATAGGAGGCTAACCCATACTTCGGACAGCCCTGGATGTCCCCGCCGATCCATTGCACGTAGATGGCGTTGTAGGCGTATGCGGACTTTGTCAGCGGGGGCTTACCGTTGCCGCCCAACACCGCGGCGGCGAAGGTGAAGCTGGAGGCGTAGCAGTTGTAAAAGCGGATGTTGTCGCCTTGCGCACCGCCACCCGATCGGCAGAGCCAGACGCCGATCAACCCCATTCCGTTGCCGTTAAACACGCAGTCCTTAAAGGTAATGTTCTGCGGGCGCAGGTCATTGCCCTGGCTGCCGTCGTAGTTGATGTCCAGCAGGGCGATGCCGTCGCCCTGGCGGGCGCTGGTCGAGAACAGGAGGTTCGCAAAAACGCCGAAAGAGATCGACTGCCCGTCGATGATGCGCCGGTTCTCTCGCGTCTGGTTAATGCCGGCGTTCAGCTTGTTCTGCCCCTCCCAACGGAAGCCGATCATGTGGTAGACCTTCAGTTCGTTGTCGATGTTGTAGATGCCGGAGAATTTTAGCAGGCGGTTAAATTTCGTCTCAGCGGAACCGTTCACACGCTTCGACCCGTAAGCGCCGATAATTGCCGCCTGCAGTGCCGGGGTATTCTTCGCCGCTTTAGCGGTAGGTGACGCGCCCCACCATTCAGGATAGACGGCCTGGATCGCATTGCCTTCGAGGCTCACCGTGCCTTGCCCGGCGAGGGCATTGCCGAAGATGTGCGCGACGGGTGCGACCAGGGGGCCCTGGATCGTCAGTGTCTTCCCCTTGGCAATCGTCAGCCGGCCGGTGTCGGTGAACGCGAGGGCGAGCGTAGCCGGCACCACAAGGTCGTCGGAGACCTGTTCCGGTGCACGAATGGTGAATGTCTCACGCTCGCCGTCATGGCCGGCAACTGCTTCGGCCAGCGTCGCGGCATTGCCCGCGGACGACCACGGTCCCAACGCCAGCAAAAGACCGATCAGGGCTAAACAGATTCTCTGCATGACTGTTCTCCTTACAATTGCGCTATCCAGGAAAGGTTAACCGTTTTGCCTTCCGGTAGGGCTTCGGCGAATTCCACGACGAACGCATTGGCGGCGGTGGATTTGAGCCGCGACCGTGTGAAATCATCGCTGCTGAACGTCACAATCGGTTCGCCGGGATACGGATTGGGGAATTCAATGGTGAATGCCTTCGTTTTCCCGTCGCCTTGAAGCGCGACTTTACCCCTCGTGTTGGCATTGCCTTGCCACACGGCGCCGTCATGAATTCGTGCGGCGGTCGGCGAGACCGAGAAGACGGCGGTGCCGGGGTTCTCGCGGGTCCAGGCGGTCGTGAACTCCAGGCGCTTCTCCCCTGCATTGCCCGCTATCACGACGGGCGCTTCGCGAAAGACCAGCCCGGCGGTGTCCGAGGGCATCGACATACATCCCTCGTCGGGGCGAGCGGTTTTGCCACCCACGTATACGCCGCAGCTATCGCCGCTTTCGGCCAGGTCGGTGCGGAAACCCCAGCGCCAGCCCTTGCCCAGCGCCCATACTCCGGCACCATCGGCCATGCGGCTGGTAGAGTTTATTAGCTTGATGCCGTCGAGCCCATCCTGGGGCAGCAGCTTGCCGTGGAACAGGAAGTTCCCCACGCCAAGCTTGGCCTGCGGGCCGGGCACGATGCGAAGCTTGTCCCCAGCGGCCCAGGCCGCAGACAGGGGCAAGACCTGGAGCTTCTTTCCATCCCAGACCGGATTGTCGACCTCGGTGGCAGGCGCGAATTGATACCGTTCCAGGATCATACCGTCACGGCGAATGGAGACATCTTTCCAGTCATCTGGCTTGGCCGACGTCTTGTCGTCCCGATAGTCCCCACCGTGTTCGACGACGTTCTGCGCGTATCCCTTGTAGATGGCGGCGGCGTAATACGTGAACGCGGCGATCTGAATTTTGGTCGGGGACAACACGCGGTGGACGAGATACCACATGCGTTTGTCTCCATCGACCGTGTCGGTATCGAGGCTGATGTAGCCGCCTACCATCTCCGCGTGCCACTCGGTGCCATGGCCGTTCACCGTGCAGACCCGCAGGGTCCCCGCACCCGGGCTCGCCGGCATGTCGTTGTCGATGCTGGAGATATGTCCTTCAGTGTAAATCCGCGACATATTGAGGAGCAGACGTCCCGTACCGATCTGCCCACTGCCGAGTCGTCCTCCGGGCTCATCCCGTTCCAGTTCCAGTTTCGTGGTGCCGCGCGACGCGGCCGCCTTCAGCACGAAATTGGCCGTGGCGAGGTGGCGCTGCACCTGGTATGAGAAAAATTCGGAACCTTCGTCGCCGCCGTCACGATTGCCGGCATAGGTGTTGATGACAGCCACCTCCAGCGCCTTGTCGCCGCAGGCGTAGCTTTCCATCGTGGTGAAGCGGGCGATATGCTGGGCATGCGTAAAACATTTCTGTTGGCTCAGGATGCCGGTGTAGAACGTCTTGGCGCTCGGCGAGGAGCCGTACCAGCCCATCTTGTAGCGGTCGTTGAGTCCGCCGGTGAGCGAGTGCTGGACGATGTGCAGGGCGGTTTGATTGCCGAACGCGTAGCGGGAGGTCGGTTCCCGGTGAATACTCTTGATCGTAAAGGCGCGATGCAGGACGCCGCTGTCACCGGTTTCCTCCGGCGGATTATCCACCACGAAGCTGCGCGCTTGCTTGCCTTCGTGATTGCCGCCCAGCAACGTCACCGTCTTGAGCGGCCCGCCCTGATCGGACATAGCCTCCCCAGGCGTGTACCCGAGAAGGTAATGACCCGTGCCGAAGGGCGCAGATCCCTGGTTTCCCTCCGGAAAAATGCGAGTAAAACCGAGAATCGGATGCCCGTCGTGAAACTCCGTGCCCTTGAAGCGATATGCGGACGAGGAGGCGGTCCGCCC
>CAUZRT010000400.1:0-3014 GCA_963582235.1 Lentisphaeria bacterium | reverse complement strand
CGACCGTTGACGTATAGGTGATACATGGTGTTGGCCGTGATCCACAGTTCGCCGACACTGGGCGTCTCATTAAGGGCGAACTCCCGACGCAAGAAGACATAACTCTCAACGGCGTCCACGGATCCGGCATCCCAGATCCACTCGCCTCGCATCTCAGTTGGCAACTTTGTACTTGTCATACCTGGATCCATGATGCCGCCTGTTGGTCGCAGCAAGGTCCTAAATCGACGTGCGTTAACCTGTCCTCGAACATCAGCAGTAACGCCGAACTCCGCGTCGTGAATCGATCCAAACGTGCGCCCGAAATACAGGAACGTACCTATGAATTTGCCGGCCAATATAACCGCATCGCTATAGAAAATCCAGAAGCTTAGTTGCGATTTTGATCCACGTCCGAGTCGGCAAGGTGTCGTAGGATTGTCCCCAGCCCGGAAAAGGATTTTTTGAGAATGTAGACCTTCGCATTGGGCTCACCCGTGACCGCGCCGATTACCGCCGACTCGCCTTTACAATGCAGAGGAATGCCGTGCTTTTCGCAGACGCGTCGCACTTTGTCGCGGGAATGGCGCGAGAGGTCTTCGGTGGCCCAGACCATGCCCACGCCACCGCGTTTGGCCAGGCCGATCATTCGCTCTTTTCCGAGTACGACCTGTTTGCGCCGTAACCCGACCTGTACGCGCTCTGCCAGCTCGTGAGAGGTCATGTGGATGGGGAGGGATGGCTTGATCGGAAAATGGTTTATGGGAAGGACGGATTGGAAATTACTATTGTCTTACGCTCTCGTATCCGCAGTCCAGCAGATCGGCGACGAAACGTTCGCGATCGTTCTTGGTTCTGAACCCGGTGACGACGGCCATGAGCATTCGATTGTGCCGCACACAGGTCGCCACAACGCAGTACCCGGCCCGACGCGTGTACCCGGTCTTGATCCCGTTGACACCCTCGCATCGGCTGAGAAGACGGTTGGGGTTTCGCATTTCCACCGCGTGCTCGCTGCCGTCGCGGAAAACAGCCACTCGTGTTTTGCACCAGTTTCGGGCTTCGGGATGCTTCAGCAGCTCGAGCGCAAGTCTTGACATTTCTCGGCAGGATGCACGATTGTCGAGTGCCGGCTTGCCGCCGGGAAGGCCATGAACATTGTGAAAGCGCCCGCGAGGCATGCCCAGGGCGCGCGCCCGGCGGTTCATGAGCGTGACAAAACTGCGAATGTTCCCGTCTGGGACAACGGCCTCGGCCACGGCATGAGCGGCGTCATTCGCACTTTTCACAAGGGTCGCCTGAAGCAACTCGCCGAGAGTAAATACTTCGCCCGGGGCCAGCCACACCTGGCTGCCGCCTATTGCCGCCGCCGCACGTGAAACCGTAGTCGGTGTCTCCAGCGCCAGGTACTCGCGCGCCTTGATCCGCTCAACGGCGATCAAGGCTGTCATCATCTTTGACATCGAGGCCATCGGCACCGGCGCATCCGCGTTTTTCTGCCACAGGACATTGCCGCCGTCGATGTCGAGAAGAATGCCGGCGCTCATGCGCGCGGCTTGCCGCCGCAGCGTCGGCGGCAACGTTATCATCGCCGGCACCTTTGGCTGGCTGATCCCGGTCGGGCCGGCGTGCCGGGCCGACCGGCCGGATTCAGCCGCGTGCGCACGTTCCGCCGCGGTCGTCGGCGGGTCGCTGCCGGTGACGACAGACCCGGCGACAGCCGCTATGATAATGGTAACGAAGGCTATCAGCCGTAGTTGGCGCCGCATGCTGAGACTGTTCCCCGAAGAAATCGGAGGGGTCCGGGGTGAGTGTTCGCTGTTCAGGGCTCAGGGTTTCCGCCAGAGGCGAACCATGCCGAATGACATGGCCGGGTTCAGGACGAGAGCCAACCGCCGCCGCGGTTGTCGACCGCTCCTATCCTAGTTCGTCGCCGGATATGTCGCCCGCTACCGGCTTGCTCCGACGCCGGCGGCGCGGGCGGGGCCCGCCCTTGGCGGCGTCGGTATCCGGTGGCGGCCACATTTCGAAAAATCGCGATTCCTGTTCCGCCGCCTTGGCGAATACGCCGAACATTTCATGCGCCCGCCGGTACTCAGGATGGCGAGGCAGACGACGAAGCATGCGGCGATTAAAAAATTTCGGCTGCAGAAGAAGAACATCACGGGTCTTGGCGGTCGTATACCGCGGCACCCTGTACGGCTGATAGAATTCGCGGATACGGCTGTGAATCAGTTTATCGATGCCGCCAAAATTGGCCCACAGCCGGTGTTCCTGCGGCTCGCCGTACTCGGCCTCAATGAACGGCAGGATCAGGGCCGTGAGCCCGGTGACGCGGGAAGGGCTGATCCGCTGCGCCTTCAGTTCATGGTCACGGGTCTGTAAGAGTGCCTGTGCAAATCTGCCCGGCGCCGTCTGCCACTGATCGCCGAGGGTCGGAAGCAAATGATGCAGGACGCCGCACCGGAAGCAGGCATCAAACGTCGTCCGGGTGTACGGCTTCAAAAGGATCTTATAGATTTCTTCCAGCAGTCGCGCCGGCGAACTCAGAGAAAGCGTTGCGGCATTGCGGCAAATCTCCTGCTGCAGTTCCGATTCCACGACCAGCCCGTATTGCCCGACCAGCTTGCAGGCACGGAGCATACGGACCGGGTCCTCGACAATCCGCGTCGCCGGATCACCGATTGCGCGGACGATGCCTTCTTTTAGATCCGCCATACCGGCGACATAGTCGACAAATTCCCGATCGTTGTTCAACGGGTCGTAATACACGGCATTGACGGTGAAATCGCGGCGCCGCGCGTCATCTTCGAGGGAACCAAAGACGTTGTCGCGCCATACCATAAGACCGCTATCCGAATCCCGGCCCTTTCTCTCTTCGAGAGTGGGTTCCCGACGAAAGGTGCTGACTTCGAAGACGCCGCCGCCCATATAGACATGCACGAGGCGGAAGCGCCGACCAATGATCCGTGCACGACGGCCGAAAACGTTGCAGGTTTCTTCCGGCGTCGCATTGGTGGCGACATCGTAATCCT
>CAUZRT010000399.1:0-3024 GCA_963582235.1 Lentisphaeria bacterium | reverse complement strand
GCCATGATCAAGCTCGGCAAGGTCATTGAGAATCTGATGGTTGATCTTGACCCAGCCTGTGAGAAACTGCACGATCGCGCCGCACGGATTTACATGGCGCTCGAAAATGTCGACTACGGCACGGCCCGCACGCGCCTGGATACCGCCGGCTGGCAGCTCCGCAAACTGCTCGGCAGATGATGGCGAGCCACGAAATGCACAAAAGACACGAGCCCTGTCCGTCTCCAATCCTGGTGACAAGTTGACACGTTCTCAACGCCGACACGTGGCTCAGACGGTGCGACCCTGAACACGGAACACTGATCATCACGTGATCCGTCGGCTGACGAATTGGCACGTGAAACGTGACGCCCGTGGCTCTCCTGAAACTTAGTCGTCAGCCTCACCGGATTCTGCCGATCAGCTCCTTCTTGAGTTCATGCAGTCCGCGTTCGAGTCCGACAGCATAGGGCGCAGGCTTCGCGATCCGCTTGATACCGCCTTCAAACTGATTCAGATTCGTCCGCACAGACGCCCAAATCTCTTCCAAACCCGGCCGCTCGCAGACCAATTTGCCGCCGCGAAAGACAGGGACCAGCAGATCCTGAAAGCGCGCGTCTTTACCCATGCGCCGGCGCCATTCTTCATCGTCCGGGGAAACGATCTCACAACCTTTGGCCAGGTCCACCCCGATGTCGTAGATCGCGTCGGCTGCGGCACCCGCGTCATCGAAGTAACGACGCACCTGCAGAATTCCGGGATTGCTGGTTTTGACAGACTCTTCAGTAACCTTGAGGCGATACTGCCAGTTCTCGCCCGGCATGCGCATGGCGGAAAGTTTGTAAACTCCGCCGAGTGCAGGCCCTGGTCGTATGCCGTCACCAGCCGGGTGCCGACGCCCCAGATGTCGATCTGCGCGCCCTGCTCTTTGAGTTCGGCGATCAGGCTTTCGTCCAGGTCGTTGCTGGCGACAATCTTGGCGTCCGGGAAGCCGGCTGCGTCGAGCATTGCCCGCGTGCGCCGGCTCAGGTCGGCCAGGTCGCCTGAATCGAGCCGGATGCCGATCATTTCATGTCCCTGTTTGCGGAGCCACTCGCCGGTCCAGATCGCCTTTCGAACGCCCCCGATCGTGTCATAGGTATCGACAAGAAAGATGCAGTTGTTTGTTTGGCATGGCCGCCGCATAACGTTGGAACGACTCGTATTCGTCGTCAAAGCACATGATCCAGCTGTGGGCGTGCGTGCCGCTTACCGGTATACCGTAGCGTTTTCCAGCCAGGACATTTGAGGTGGCAGCGCAACCGCCGATATACGCGGCCCGGCTCGCGGACAACGCACCGTCGTGACCCTACGCACGTCGCAGGCCAAATTCAAAAACCGGGTCGCCGCGGGTCGCGTGGCATACTCGAGAGGCTTTCGTCGCGATCAGTGTCTGGGAATTGAGAATGTTAAGCAGCGCCGTTTCCAGAATCTGGCATTCAATGATCGGGCCCGCTATGCGCACCACGGGCTCGATGGCAAAAGTAACCGTGCCATCGGGCATGGCATCGATGTCGCAGGAGAACTCGAACCGCTCGAGATCGGCGAGGAAATCCGCGGCGAAGAGCGGCTGGCCGTCGTTGCACTGCAGGGTTTCGAGATACTCGATGTCGCTCCGATCAAACCTGAACTGTCGCACGTATTCAATCGCATCGGCGAGGCCGCAAACAATCGAATAGCCGCCATTGAACGGATTGGATCGATAGAAGAGATGAAAGACTGCCTCGGTGCGGCTAAGCCCAGTTTTCCATTAGCCATAGGCCATGGTCAGCTGGTAGATATCGGTGAGCAGCGCGAGGGATTCAGGGTTCATTGTCTCAGATTACGATGGATTTCGAAAGTTTCTTGGTTCCGGCTTCGTACTTTGGTCTGAACCCGAGCTGTTCCTGCGATACTTTACCATAAAGAGCCGTGTGCAGGAATCAGCGAGGTTCTGACGCTGCCAGTTTTGGCAGGCGACGGATGACGGATTATTACGATGTGTCAGTCCTGCGGTGGCGGCGCTGATCCCGTGAGGGACGTTGTCCCGTCCCAACGGGACTCACGTCCGCTGAGGCGGAAAACTTTGCAGCTGAACCCACGCTTGGAGGGCGATCTACCGGTCCCCGAACACCTGAAATCCTGAACCAAGCTTCTCAGGAGCGTTCAGTTTTCCCCGCCAAGCCAACGCCACGAGACTCACGTGGCCCAACACCGAAAACCAATCGTCCTACGCGACCTCATGCCGCTGCCGAACACCCAAACGAAGACAACGATTGCCGACTTTCCGCTGCGGAAATCCTCAAACCGAGCTATTCAACGCGGGTTTGATTTGATCTTCTCTCTGCTGGTACTTATCGGCCTGTTCTGGTGGATCCACATCATTCTGGCGGTCCTGATCAAGTGCACGTCGAAAGGCCCTGTCATCTTTCGCCAGATTCGCATCGGCAAGGACTCGAATTCATTCAGATGCTACAAGTATCGCACCATGGTAGTTGACGTCGATGCCGCAAGCGGTGAACCGCCAATAACCGAAGAAACCGATGTGCGAATCACATTGATCGGCAGAATACTCCGGCAGACAAATCTTGACGAACTGCCACAGTTCTTAAACGTGTTGAAGGGCGAGATGTCAGTTGTCGGGCCGCGCCCTCATATGCTCGCCGAGGATGACGAGTTGCGCCGCCATATTCCCAACTATCGGGATCGCCTGCTCGTACGCCCGGGCATCACCGGCTGGGCGGCCATCAACGGATTTCGCGGTGGCACAAAGGACATGGATCATATGCGCCGGCGGATAGAGTTGGACGCCTGGTACATACGGCACTGGTCGTTTCGGCTTGACATCAAGATCTTCCTGATTACCGCCTGGCGCATGTTGACCCTGCGAACCGGCGGCAAATGAAAATGAAGTGAAATTTACGTGTTCGTCAATTTCCCAGCGGTATTTCGATTTCGACGGTGCGGTGGGCGCCCTCGATCTGGAGCGGCAGTCCGGCGACGGCCCGGCCGTTCTGCTCAAGCCAT
>CAUZRT010000398.1:0-3025 GCA_963582235.1 Lentisphaeria bacterium | reverse complement strand
TTCGGCATGATGATCTCAACGACGTCGCCCGCTGCGTGCGCCGCATCATTATCGAAGAACATGAAGTCGACCCATACGTCATTTTGCTGATCCGGCAAGCGAGCTTGCCGATGACCTCCAGTGGCAAAGTCCAGCGGTCGCAATGCAGGAAGCTGTACGACGAAGGCAAACTGAAAGTTCTCCACGAACGGGTTAACGGGCGGGCGGTGCTGCGCACCCATGGCCACGGTGCGGTCAATGCACAACCCGTGTCCTTGATAGCAGTCAATTCCCAGGCAGTGACCGCGGCAGCCGAGCAGGCCAACGTCCAACACGGCGGCTCCTCCAGCCGTTCACCACAAATTGACCGATCCGGTTTATCACACTCCAACGGCAACGTGGCTGGCCGAGGAATCGCTGCAGCCAACGGAAACGGCAAAAATGGACATCAAGATGGGGAGGCGCAAGCAATGGCTGCGGAACCGTCGCGGCCAGGACGGTCGACGCTCAAACCGATTATTCCTAGCGAACGCCCGATGACGGCCGAAGAAGTTGATCGGCTCTCGGAACGGATCGAAATCTGGTTGATGGACTGGCTGACGCGCCGTGCTAACGTGCCGCGTGACGAGATCCACGGCGACAAGCCGTTCGCGGATTACGGCCTCGATTCCTTGACCGCCGTGGAAATGAGCCAGGACATCGAAGACTGGCTTGGCGTGCAAGTAACCGCGACCGTCGCTTGGAACTATCCGACGTCCACTGTCATGGCCCGCTTCCTGGCCCGGGAAGTCGCTGGTGTGCCCGACGACGTGGCCGCCGTCGGCACGTCCTTCCACGGTCAGGGTGCGACCGATTTTAAGCAAATGCTTGACGACATCGAAAACTTGAGCGACGAAGAAGTGGAACGGCTTTTGGCCGAACAGAGTGAAAGTGAAAATGACAAATGACGAAATATCCAACGACGAATGTGCGGATCGACGAGTCCCTCACATGCGCATTACAAGACGACCGTGATTTTTATCTTATTCGTCATTCGGATTTCGGGCTTCTATCGTCATTGGGTCATTCGCCATTCTGATGTGGTTGTCCACATGGGGAAAAGGTTCTTGGCATCAGAGCTAAATCACGCCAGAAATGTTATCGTTAAGCCATGGTCGAGCTGTCCCAACGTCTTGCCAATCTATCGCCGGCCAAGCGCCGACTGCTGGAGCAACGATTGCGGAAGCGGACCGACGTTGCCGAGCCGGTCGCTATCGTCGGCATGGCCTGCCGTTTCCCCGGGGCGCCGAGTCTGGATGCTTACTGGCAACTCATCAACGAGGGGATCGATGCCACGGGCGAGATTCCCAATTCGCGCTGGAACGTAGACGAACTGTACGATCCCACGGGCGAGCAGAAGGGCAAAATGTCGACCCGTTGGGCCGGAATGCTGACAGATCACGATCAGTTTGATCCGCTGTTTTTCGGCATCTCACCACGTGAAGCGTCCCAGATGGACCCGCAGCAGAGGCTGTTGCTGGAAGTTGCTTGGGAGGCGTTGGAGCACGCAGGACTTCCCGCGGAGAAAATGAGCGGATCGGCAACCGGTGTTTTTGTCGGTATCGCTGGGACCGACTATTCGAAAGTCCCGGCCCAGTTCGAGGACTATTTCGAACACATCGGTGCGCACACCGGCACGGGCAACGCGCTCAGCATCGCAGCCAACCGACTGTCGTATGTGTTTGACTTTCATGGACCGAGCATGTCGGTTGACACCGCTTGTTCGTCGGGCTTGATCGGAATGCATCTGGCCATCCAATCGTTGCGTAATCGCGAAAGCGACGCGGCATTGGCAGGGGGCGTCAATATGATCCTGACGCCCGAAACGACGATCGCTTTCTCGAGTGCTCGCATGCTTTCGGCCGACGGCTGCTGCCGCCCGTTCGACGCTGGCGCCAACGGTTATGTGCGCGGAGAAGGTTGCGGCATGGTGGTACTGAAACGTTTGACCGACGCCGAAAGCAACGGCGACAACATTCTCGCCGTCGTCCGCGCCAGTGCCGTCAACCAGGATGGCCGCACCTCGGGGATCACGGCTCCCAATGCTTTGTCCCAACAACGTGTCATTCGTGCGGCCCTGGCCCAGGCGGGTTTACCGGCGGATCGTGTCAGTTACGTCGAGGCACACGGTACCGGGACGCCACTCGGCGATCCCATGGAATTGCAAGCGCTGGGCGAGGTCTTCCGCGGTACGTCATCCAAGCAAGGTCCCGTCCGCGTCTCGTCGGTAAAAGCGAATATCGGCCATACGGAAACGGCTTCTGGAATCGCCGGATTGCTGAAAGTCGTCTTGATGCTGCAGCATCGCCGGATCCCCGCCCAGTTACATCTAAACGAGCTCAATCCGAATATTCAAATCGCGGGCACACGGCTCGAAATCCCCGTCGAGCCGGTCCCCTGGCCCAGCGACGGCCAGTCGCGTATTGCCGGCGTCAGTTCCTTTGGATTCGGCGGGACCAATGCGCACGTCGTTCTCGAGGAAGCTTCATCTCATCCCGTCGAACGGTCGGCCGTCGAGCCGCCCTGGCACGTCCTGACGATGTCGGCCAAGACGGCGACGGCCCTAGACCATATGGTCCGAAAGTATCAGGAGTTTTTGGTCGGCAATCCGGATGTCACGCTGGCCGATTTTTGTCACACGGCCAACACCGGCCGCACCCATTTTAATCACCGGTTGGCGATCACCGCCGCAGACCGTGATCAGGTCCGCACCCGCCTCGACAGCGCCGCCGGCGACAAACCGGCGGCGGGTGTCCAACGTGCACAAGTCCGTATTGCCATCCGCCCTAAGATCGCCATGGTGTTCACGGGGCAGGGATCCCAATATATTGGCATGGGACGCGGCCTGTTTGAATCGCATCCGCTGTTTCGTGAAACGATTGAACGGCTGGACCGCACCTTTTACAAAGCTGTTGGCAAGCCTCTCCTATCGGTGCTGTACCCCAACGCGGAACAGGGGCCGCTACTGGACCAAACGGCTTACACGCAACCCGCACTGTTCTCAATC
>CAUZRT010000397.1:0-3038 GCA_963582235.1 Lentisphaeria bacterium | reverse complement strand
GAGCGGCGCGAACCACCACAGTTTGTCAATCGATGCGGATGCACCGTCACCGGCGAGGACATCATTTGCCGCCAGCAACAGGCCCATGGCCAGACATGCGGATGCAGTTATCCTGAGTTTGTCGCTCATCGTCGGATAGATCCTCCTCTGATAGTCTTATCGGGGTGGCTGAAATCGAAAAAAACGGTGAGTTGAAACAGCCGCTGAGAGACGGCCTGGAAAAGGAAAATCGGTAATATGCACGATCTTGTCGCGCTTGCAAAAACAACGGCTCATTTTTTTTCGTGCATGGCAGGCAGCTGCCAACACACAGTCAGTGGAATTGCCGTTGCGCAATGTATGACAGGGCAGGGGAAGCGGTGGGAGATTCGCGGTCGACCCTGAGGCAGACGAAAGAACGCGCCATTTACAGCCATCGCATCCGCCCGTGCCAAGGCACTTCAGACCACGGCGACTGATGGCGTGTCAACGGTAATACCGTTGCTGATCTCCTTGACGATGAATTCGGCAAAGACGCGGTGCCCGAACGTGTTCGGATGGGACTCCTCACCCATCCAGTAATACTGACATCCCGGATGCCGCGCGATTGCATCCTGCCAGTGCCGGGCATGATCGATGAGCGGAATTTCCAGCTCGGATGCGAGCCGGCGAATGGTGGAGTTGAAGCGGAGATGATGTGCGATCCGCTCCGGTGAACCATTGGGAATTATCGGCGATAATGTCTGGAGGACCGGCAAGGCTACGGAAACGTTGCGTATGGATTCGCAGAGATCCAGGACTTGTCCCTTGGTGTCCTCCGTGCATAAATCCGCCCCGGCATCGTCGATGAGGACGATCATCAGGAAGACGATATCTGGTTTTACTCGGTGCAAGCGATGAGATGTTTGAGCCGACGATTGGCGTCATCTTTGCCGTCCCCGACCTCGCGCGTCACTAAAATCGCGAAAGCGTCCCATGGACCTGTGCAGACGCTCTGCAAACAGTTCGGTGTAATCCCTGGCTCCGAAGGGCTGCATGGCAGGTTGAAAAACGCTGTCCTCGTAAAAGAGTCAGCGGACGGGCTCGTCGGACTGCAAAATGTGTCGAAGCCGATTCATAATGTCACGGTCTTCGCGGATTCATTGGCATGATACGGAAGATGCGTCGCACGCCGCCCCAGGCATGGGAATGGCGAAGATTAAAACGAAATTAATGGTTGAAGGAGAAATCTAAGGTTTCGCGGCGGAATTGGTATTATCGGGACGAGTTATTGACATTTTGTCAACACCACATTGAAGACGTTCGGCGGAGTTATTAAAAGGGTAGATAAGAAATTTATTGAGAAGAATTTACAATAATAACGGAAGCCGCTAAAGTGGCATCATAAGATAAACATAATATATATTATGCGACGTATCGGCCCCGGAGCCCAACCCCGCCGCTCACAGTCCAATGCGCAAACCTATAAAGGAAACCAATTCATAATGGTGGCGCGCCATCGCCATGTCCCATCAGCCTGTAGTACGCGATTGCCAGATTGTAGTGGGCATCTGCGTATTCGGGATCCAAGACCCGCCCCAAGATTTTCCCCGGCATGCTCGACACGATTCAAAACCAGATACAGATTCCCCAAATGTAATAAATTCCGGTCTGGTGTCAGGACTCAATCGACAAAGCCAGCTTGAACGTACGAAGTGCCTCAGCGTATTGCTTTGATTCCGTATATGTGTGTGCCAACAGCCCGATCACCGACACAAGCATGCCCGCAACCAAAACCAACCCACGGCCAGAAACGGCCGGCGCTGCAGTTGGGTCAGCACCCAAGCTGTCAGAGCCAGAAGAATCAGTGTTGCGGCCGGGGGAGACACCTGCACGACGGCAATTCCAGTCCCGGGATGGGGATAAAAGGCGGCAAGATCGCTCGGCCACACCGTCCGGCGAATATATACACAGTCAGGAAATCAGTGCATTGCCGATGCGGGACACCAGAGGATAGGCGTCGAGCGATCGCCCCGCCTCGCCCCGCTTCTGCGCGATCATAGTAACAACACACGACAGTGCCGACAACGCCAGGAACGGGATCTTTTCCAGCACTAGACGCCGCCATGATACGCTGGGAATCCCCGCCACAGGTGAGTGCGTTTCCGGCGCAGACTTGCACGCCGGAAAGCTGCATCGCTGCAGTGGCCAATAGTCGAGGAGCAGAAGGACGAACGGCAGCGTCACGAGCATCGGCTTTGCCATCAGTCCCACGGCGAAAATTGCCGGCACAATGAGATAGACGCCCGAGACGTTCCGGCTTTCTCACATAGTGCAGATAGAGGCAAGCAGCGTCAACATACCGAAGAACGTGCTCAACACGTCCTTTCGTTCTGCTATCCAGGCGACGGATTCAACATGTAACGGATGGATGGCAAACAGCGCGGCAACGAAGGCGCTGCGCCATGCAGCGAATGCTGTTGGCTGTATGAATCCGGAGGTTGGTGAGATGAAATGCAGCCGCACCGGTCCCGAAGAGCTCGATATCGAGCATCAGCGACATCCAAATCAGCGGGTGCCAGTTTGCGTGGGCCGTCGATGAAAACGCCCAGATGATGCCGTCACCGTTTATGCCGCCCTGGACGTCGCAGTTGGCGATGACGTAATCGTCATCATCAAAACTCAGGAATTCGAAATCACGAACCGGATGGAACACCGCCAGATTGAGAATGACGAGAAGGATCGGGGTTGCAGTCCTGGAACGGTGGCGACCTGGCTTCGGGGATTGGGGTGGTCGATTCACCTCCGCGGTGGCTGGCGTGTTAACCATCACTTCCGTGCTCCATCGGTTCGCTGCGCCATCAACCCGACTTCGCCCCGTCATCGAAAGTGCCCGACCTGGTCCGCCGAGCACCACCCACTGATCCTTGAATAAAAGTGTCCTGTTGGCATCAGCAGATTACAGCGGCAATCTGATGTTCAACATGCCCGTTTCGGGTGAGGTGCCGATGTCCCGACGAACGAGGAAAAGCCGTGCCGGAACCCCCTTCGGACTGAACACTGAAAACTTTCCTGAAATA
>CAUZRT010000396.1:0-3047 GCA_963582235.1 Lentisphaeria bacterium | reverse complement strand
CGATGTCAGTGAGCGGTTGATCAGAAGCGCCGCAGCCGTCGATTACCCTGATGATCGATACGAGATCCAGATTCTGGACGACAGCACGGATATGACCCGGGAGATTGTCGATCGCGCCGCAGCCGATTTGCGCGAGGACGGGCGGGCCGTGACGGTTATTCGGCGTCCGGACCGCAAGGATTTCAAGGCCGGCGCCCTGGCCAACGGCATGAGGCAATGCACGGGCGAGTACATTGCCATCTTTGATGCGGATTTTGTCGTGCCACCCGATTTTCTGAAGCGCTGTATTGCACTGATCCACGAGCGGCCGGACTATGCCTGTGTTCAGGGCCGCTGGGGTCATTTAAATCGTGTCGAGAACTGGCTGACCCGGGCGCAAAGCATCGGCATCGACGGACACTTCACGGCTGAACAGGGAGCCCGGAGCTATTCGAATCTGTGTCTCAACTTCAATGGCACCGCCGGTCTATGGCGCAAGCGCGCGATTGAGGCAGCCGGCGGCTGGCAGGGCGATACGCTCACCGAAGATCTTGATCTTTCATATCGTGCGCAAATTCAAGGATATCACATTCGTTATGATTTCGATCTCGAATGCCGGGCGGAAATTCCCAACACCGTGACCGCTTTGAAGAGCCAGCAGAAACGTTGGGCCAAAGGCTCCGTCGAAACGGCGCGCAAACTGATACCGTCAATCCTGCGTTGCCGGCATTTTTCCTGGATTCAGAAGATCGAAGCCATACTGCATTTGACGCATTATTTCGTTGCCGTGCTCATGAGCGTGTTGTGCTGCCTGACGTTGCCGATGCTCCTGTGGACGCCGTTGCCGAGCATTTCATGGCTCGTTTCCGTCATCTGGCTGGTGATAATTTGCGGGGCGTTGGCGCCGTGCGTTATGTACACGGGAAGCGGATACGTCCTAGGCCGCGGATGGTTTTCGTTCACCAATTTTCCAGCCATGCTGGTGGTTGGCACCGGCCTTTGTCTCAACAATGCGCGTGCTGTCATGGAAGGGCTGATCGGCGTCAAGTCCGGTTTCGTACGAACCCCGAAGAGCGGCAGTACCAATGACCGACAGCGCTGCAGTCGCTATCGCGCGGAATCAAACCTGGTCGCGGGCGTCATCGAGATTCTGCTTGGGACTTACTGCTTCGTGACCCTGTTCGTTTATTTCAGTTCGGTAAAATACTTATTCGGCTTCTTCATCGGCGCCTACGCGATCGGCCTGACGGTGTTCGGCCTGTTGACGGTGAGGTGCCGATTATGCCGAACGTTTTGATCGTGTATCATGTATCCTGCGTCGCCACTTGCAGGGACATTCGCACGTGGCTTACCAAATCCCGTGACTATCCTTCATTTGGATATGGACGCGTTCTTCGCGGCTGTCGAGCAACTCGACAATCCGGAATTGCGCGGCAAACCGGTCATCGTCGGCGCACCGCCGAACGCCCGCGGCGTCGTCGCCACATGCTCGTACGAAGCGCGACCGTTCGGCGTACACTCGGCGATGCCGTCGCGTCAAGCCTACAAGCTGTGTCCCCACGGGGTTTTCGTGCCACCGCGCGGCCACCGGTACAAGGAAGTATCGGACCGGATCTTTGTTGTCTTCGACGAGTTTACCCCGTTTGTTGAACCCCTTTCCATAGACGAAGCCTTCCTTGACGTCACCGGCAGCATGCATCTCTTTGGCGGTGCCGTCGAAACCGGCAAACGGCTGAAAGCCCGCATCCGCGAGGAAACCTCTCTGACGGCATCCATCGGCGTCGCTCCGAACAAGTTTCTCGCCAAGCTAGCGAGCGATCTGGACAAGCCGGACGGGCTGACCGTCGTTCCTCGGGACCCGGCGTCCATTTCAAAGTTTCTGGCTCCGATGGCGCTGACGCGTGTCTGGGGAATCGGCAAAAAATCGGCGGCGGTTCTCGAGCGTGTGGGTCTGACACACATTGGCCAGGTCCAGAAAATGCAGCCGGTGGAACTGGAACGGCTGGTCGGCGCCGCGACTACGAGACGTCTTATGGATCTGGCCCACGGCATCGATCACCGTGCCGTAGTGACGCAGTCAGACGACAAAAGCATGTCCCACGAACACACGTTTGGCGAGGACTGCAGGGACTGGACCCGGGTGGAGAGCACGATTCTCCACCTGGCCGAAAAAGTCGGGGCCCGCTTGCGGCGTGGAGATCGGTTCGGCCGCACGGTATTCATCAAGCTGCGCTGGCACGACTTCACAACCATCACGCGTCAGCAACCACTGCGGCCACCGAGCCACAGCGACCGGCACTTGATTGCCTGTGCCCTGGAGCTGGTGCGCCGGGAGAAATCTGATAAGCCGGTTCGGCTGATCGGTTTCGGCGTCACTTCTTTAATTGACCGTCAGGCAGCAGATGTGGACTACTACCAGCCCGATCTGCTGCCGGACGAGACAGCGCCGCCGGTCGAGGGCGAGAAAGAATCCGGCCTGGATGCGGCAGTCGATAAAATTCGCAGACGCTATGGCAACGGCAGTATCCTGCGGGGAATAGAGTGAGGAATGGGATCTGCTGCTGCCGCCACGGCAGCAGCAGATCCCGCTTATGCGGGATCGCATGATGAAATGCGGCGGACGGCATGCGCAGCTGTCCGCGGTGGTTATTTCAGCTGCCGGACGAGGCCCCGGAAATTGAGCTCCTGATCCTCGGTAAGGTCGATCGGACCGGCCGGATCAATGCCACCTTCAATGCAGAAGCGATTTCGGCAATAGGAAAGAAAGAGCCGGAATTCGTCCAGTTTCGGGACTCTGAGCATTTTGTCACCGTCGGTGCGGCAGAGTCCGTACTCGACGAGCAATTGAACGACACGGGCAGTGCCCTGCAGATCGATTCCCAGGTTCATGGCGATGTCGTCGACGACATCGCCTATCGGGATCTGGTCCGTGCCGTCCACCTTGGCGGCTGAATAGGTCAGGAACAGCTGGTTAATAATGGGAAACGACCGTTTTTCCAGGAGAATGGGATGAACATAGGAACTCATGACGCGAACCCGTTCGGCCAGCGAAAAAACGATCTTCTCCA
>CAUZRT010000395.1:0-3055 GCA_963582235.1 Lentisphaeria bacterium | reverse complement strand
GCTGAAGATACTGAAGCTGTGCCGCAAGCATCAGGTACCGTTTGGCACCACGCCGTCCGGGCCCGAAGCGGCACAAGACTGGATCCGCAGGGGCTGCCAGTTCTTTCTGCTCGTCGATGAATTGACTTTGATCCACAAGGGCGCTCGTGAGGCCTTGGACGCCTGTCGTATAGGATAAGGATTGAGAGCGATGCCTGAAAATTAAAGAGACAGTCGACCTGACGAAGGCGTTGATTCGCGCGGCATCGCCAAATCCGCCGGGACGTGAGGCCGCGTGCGCATAGCTGGCGGTGGATCACCCGCAGTCTCTCATGGGCTTGATGTGACGATCCAATGATTGGGGCGAGAAATTGTAGACGTAACTGCTCAGGCCGGATCAGGCAGCGTCGCCGGGAGTTGAATCCGTGTTTCGAGTACCTGAATAGTTACCCCTTACGTATCGCTGATGCACTTCTGGTACATCTCAAGGCGGCGAAAGTAGCGGAAGAACATATCATCGTCATTTTTTTGATTCGACACCGTCGACGCCTATCTTAGTCGCGAACCGCTGAAGTAACAACCGCGTCGCCGTGGCGTCGCGCGCGGTTAAGTTGCTCTCGAACTTCGAACATCGAGCGTGAACCCTCGAACACCCGACATTCGGATCCCTCCTTTTCAAATCCCGAATCCATTATCGCCAGTCCAAGGATCTCACTATGCTCACGCTCGGCATCATCGGCGCGGAAAACTCTCACAGCTACAACATTGCGAAGACCTGCAACATTGACAAATCCGTGCCGATGCGTGTGCCGTTAATCTGGGGCGAGACCGCGAAGTTTGCCCGCCATGCCGCCGAACTTGGGAAGATCGCGGGCATCGTCAAGGATTGGCGCGAATTGACGGGGAAAGTTGATGGCATCATGATTGATCACCGGCATCCGGCGCCGCATTTTGAAGTCGCCAGATTCTTTATTGAAAAGCGCGTTCCGCTGTTCGTCGACAAGCCGTTCACATATCGGTTGCGTCACGGCAAGGAACTGCTGGATCTGGCAAGGCGCAAGCGGGTCCCTATCTGCACATTCAGCTCGATTCCGTTGCAGACCGCGTTTCAAAGGTTCAAGAAGAAACTGACAAAGTCCGGAACGATCCGTGCAGTAAACAGTACCGGACCCGTGGATCTAAAAACCAAGTACGGCGGCATCTTTTTCTATGGGATACACCAGGTCGATGGCATCGTCGAATTGCTGGGAACGGATGTCAAGAGCGTTTTTGTCCACAAACATCTGCCCAACGGCGTCGCCACGCTACTGTTCCGCAGCGGTGCCGTGGCGACAATCAATTGCATAAAGGAAGGCGGCGGTTTTCATTGGATGGCGGACACGGACAAAGGCATACTGACGCAGGCCCATGAGTATGTCGCGGAACCCTATCGCTCGAGTGCGCGGATTATTTACAATCTGTTGAAGACAAAAAAAAATCCGTTCGCACGCGAGCGCATGCTGGCACCGGTAGCCATTCTTGAGGCGCTCGAGAAGTCGATCAAGACCGGCCGGCCAGCGTGGGTGGCTGAATTCTGAGCGGCGGGCACAGGGTCGGAAAAACCTGTTTTTTTGCCAACGGATTGATGCCGCAGGTCGTTCCACGATGGAATGGAAAACGAATAGGCGGAGGAGATCTAGCCAAGGGATGTTTGGCAACAATCCGTGGTGGCGCGGCAGATTGGGATTTCAAAGTACCTGACAAAATCGGTACTGCCCCACGGCCTGAATCGCTGCATCGCGGGACTGCTCTGGCGGTAGGAAGCGAAGCCGAAACCGGCGCATCCGAGATCTGTTGACGGCGCCGCGGTGAGGGAAACGATGTTTGGTGCCAGGATCCTGTTGGTTGAGGACAACACGGTGAATTGTGAAGTCGCGGGCCAGTAGTTGCAAATGTTCGGCTGCACTGTCGACGTCGCAGTCAATGGCCCCGAAACCGTCGATTTCGCATTTCGCGAGCGTTATGCCTTGGTCCTGATGGACTGCCAGATGCCGGCAATGGACGGCTACGGAGCAACCGCAGTGATACGTGAACGTGAGCAATCAAGGCCGAGCCAGCGAACGACAGCGATGAATGCGGGCAGCGCACAATCGTCGCCTCGGAAGCGATGTGAAGATTTCCGGGTCTCGTGCCAAATCTCTTCCTGCCCGGCTGCCGGGCACAACCTACGCCATGGCCACAATACTGGATCGCAAGACGCTGTCCTGGGCGCTATATGACTGGGCGAACTCGGCGTTTTCTACCACCGTCATGGCGGCGTTCTTCCCCGTATTTATGAAGCAGTATTGGGGCGAGGGTGCGGACCCGTTGGTCAGCACATCCCGCCTTGGCATCGCCAATTCGATTGCCAGTCTTGTTCTTGTCGTTATTGGCCCGGTTCTCGGGGCGATTGCCGACCGCGGGGGAAGGCGGCGGACGTTTCTGCTGTGTTTTGCCGGGCTGGGGTTTGTCATGACCGGCTCGATGTTTTTCATCTCACGCGGCGCCTGGCCGCTGGCCATCACGGCGTACGTCCTGGCAGGCATTGGTTTCGCCGGCGGCAACATCTTTTATGATGCGTTGCTTGTCGATGTTGCGGACAAAGGGAGGCGAGACCTCGTGTCGGCGTTCGGATTCGCGACCGGCTATCTTGGCGGTGGTATTCTGCTTGCATTGAACGTTCTGATGACGGTGCGTCCGACTGCTTTTGGTCTGGCAAATGCGTCCGTGGCTGTTCGCGTATCGTTTCTCACTGTCGCTGTATGGTGGGCGCTTTTTTCGATCCCCCTGTTCTTATTTGTGAAAGAGCCGGCCGTCGCCTCGGGCCGCTCGGCTTTGGGCGCGGTCAGCGCCGGTTTTCGGCAATTGGGGAAGACATTCCGGCAACTTCGCAAGCTGCGTAGCGTCTGGATTTTTCTTCTGGGTTACTGGCTGTACATAGACGGCGTCGACACGATCATGAGAATGGCCGTCGATTTCGGAATGAACCTGGGCTTTGACCCCGGGAGCTTGATCACGGCGCTGTTGATCACGCAATTCATCGGTTTTCCGGCGGCAC
>CAUZRT010000394.1:0-3068 GCA_963582235.1 Lentisphaeria bacterium | reverse complement strand
ATTGGAATCGTCATCATTTTGGACACAAGTTTTGCAGTTACTTATCAAAGGATCAAGGCATGGCTGTATTTCAAAGACAGTTTGGCTTTATCACGCTGACCGCTCTGGCCCTGCTGATGGCGCTGGATGGCGCCGCCCTGGCCCAGCATGTCGCGCCCCCTTTGCACAGCGAGACGGGACTCGCGGGCCTGTTATCTAATAGGATCATTCCGTACGGCCGCAATCATAACACCCCGGTCTTTGCCGATTACGTACCGTTGACGGCAGAAACCACAGCACCGCTTAGGATCAAGATGGCTCGGAGCGAATACGAGCCGCTGCAGGTCGGCATTTATGTCCCTTCCGGCCAGGCGGGTCTGTCGACGGTTCAGGTCAGCGTCGCTAGCGACATTCCCTACGAAGTCGGCCATCTTCACTACGCGCCATCTCCCGACTGGCTCGAGGGGCAGGACGTGGATTGGCCGTACAAAGGACGCCGCCGGGCCATGCCTTCGTACCTGGTGCCCGGAGCAACGATCCCCTCGATTGCCAGCGGCAGATCAGGCGGCTATTGGATCACATTCAAGACGGACGCAAGCACCCCGGCAGGAATCCATATCGGGCAGATTACGATCACCGCCGACGGCGTTAGCCCCTTTGTGAAAGCTATTTCCGTCGAAGTATATCCGTTCGAGCTGCCCCGGCCGAAACCCGCTTTTGGGATATTCTATTTCATCGATCGCGTCTGCGGCACTGATATTGACCCGGCACTGAACCCACCTTACCGAACGAAACGCTATCAGGAGATGTACCTCGCGGACATCGCGGCTCATGGGCATAATTCGGTCCTTATGCGAAGCTTCCTCGATCTTTTTGGATCAGATGAATACATCGCGACCGGCCACGCCACGCTGCCTGAAAACTGGGAGACCAGTATGTTTTACGATCATTATCGGCGCGCGCTGGCGCTGCTGGATCCTTCCGAATATGCCGACGGCAAGGTCGATCCCGCCCGTCTGATCGAGGAGCAGATTGCGTTATATCAAAATGCTGGCGTGATCTATCCCGATGTTCCCGTGCTGGCATTCGGGGGTTACGGTTTCGACAACAAGACCACTGCCGCTGACACCATGCGCTCCCTTTCGGTGGATAACGACTGGCCGGAATTCGTCCACTACCAGCGGGACGAACCGCTACCCTGGGTCGGCGACAACTTCACCCAGGAGACGATCGAAGATATCCTGCAGTGGAAGCGAATTGAGAACGTCCGTAATTTAACGTGTATAGCGGGCAACAGCGTTATCTCCTGGGGTAAGATATATGACATTTGGGTTGTTCAGGCGGGCCATGTAAGCGAGGGGATGATGGCTGAAGCTCGTCGTCAACATGCGGAGGTCTGGACCTATACCTTTGATCTCAGTTATGTCAACCCGCACTTGAACCGCTATTGGACCGGCCTTTACATGTGGGGATTGGGCCTCACCGGCAATTACCCCAACTCTCCTTATCAACAAGGCAATCTCTACGAAGTGAATCCGACTTGGAACGTTGGTTCAGAAACTGCCTCGATTCACCAGCCCCAGGGTTACACCATTTCCGGTGTTGACGGGCCGGTCCCCGGCGTCGGCTGGGAGGGCCGTCGAGAGGGTATTGACGACTATCGTTATCTACAACTGCTCGAGGCTCGCCTGGCCGCAACGGCCGACGCGAATCCTCTCAAGGATGCAGCCCAGGCATGGCTCGATGACCTCAAGTCGACCGTTCTGACTTCTATAAACAATGGAGTTCTGTCCGACAGACACCTAGTCGCCGATCTCCATAGCTACGATTGGTATAACCCGGACCCGGACCACAACCCGGATGAGTATCGCGGCATCCGTGAAACGGTCGCTACTTACATCGCCCAATTTGCCCCGGCCCCGGGCGAATTGAATCCGCCCACTGTCCCGGCCTCGTATCCTCTCAGTGGCTGGGAAGGCGCCGACTATGACGGCAGCCCGATTGGTGAATGCGTCACTGCTCTGAAAAGCGGTACCACGGCCCAAAAACGTGCTGCCGCCACGGCATTGTCCATTCGTCCCGATGGCGCCGCCGCTCTGAGCGCCCTGGCCGATCTACTGGATGATCCCGACGTAAGAATTCCCGCACTGGCGGCCCTGAGCCAATTGGAATCAGCTGCCGCCCCGGCCAACCAAACCGTCGCACCGCTCCTGCAAAACACCGATGGATTTGTTCGCCTGGCGTCCACCAGAGCGATGGAAGCCACCGGCGCTATGGAGCCGAAGTGGTTTCTTGCTGCTCTCAGTGATCCGTTTCCACTGCTGTCCGGAACAACGGTTGAGTATCTCTGGAAGCGGGGGCGTATCGATCAGGCCACCGTCCTCAGCCTAATGGATGACAGTTCTCAATGGGAATTCAGCTATGAGGCGGATAAGTTACCCACCAATGATGGATGGACGCTATTCAGTGATCCGCGCAGCTTCGTTCCTCCCGAGCCCTGTGCCGTTATGTTGCCGGCGGCGGGTGGGGCACCTCAGATTTTGGAGTTGGGCAGTCTCAGCGGCGCTGAGGACGGGTACGAGAAAAACTGGACCCTCTGCCGTGGTGATCATTTCAGTTACGAAACCAGAATGAAGCTCAGGGAAGCGGCTGCTTGCGCTGAACCACAGATCGTATTGCGAGCGAGACATGTGACTGAATCGAGTCTCAGGCTCACCGGTACACCCGGTGCCACCAAAGTCGTCTGGAGTCTGGGGACCAACGACGATGCCTACCCCGACGGGTACAGCCACAGCATCGATGTGACACAATGGCACACCTATCGCGTGGTCATGACCCACACCGACTCAAACGTCGAAGGCAAACTTTATATTGATGGCAATCCTGAGCCGGTTCTCACCCGCACCGTGAGTTGGGCACTATTTGGCGTTGCTTGGACGCCGCGGAATCATGCGGTGATCGTACCTGGAGGCAACTCCGCGGTGCTCAGAGTCGATTATCTCCGTTGGACGACTCTTGACGGCGCGGGAAGCTGCTTTGCGCCGTCGGCAAAGACAACATCCCGTTGATTCCCTCGTCAACTGTCGCAG
>CAUZRT010000393.1:0-3070 GCA_963582235.1 Lentisphaeria bacterium | reverse complement strand
GTCCGCACGATCGCGGCGGCGTCGTAGGGGGGGAAGAACTTTTTGTCATCTTGCAAAATACGCAGTTTCAACGCGGCGATCAGGCCGTCGGTTGAGTTTCCCACGGCTACATCAATTTGTCCGTCGCGAAGCGCCCGGTAGACTAAGCCTAAATCCATGGTCTTGGGTTCCCGGGCGAAGGTGAGGCCGTAGGCGCTCACCATGCCTTGGTAACCGTCCTGCCTTTCCATGAACTCGAAGCCGAAGCCGATCGTGAGACCCGGTGAGACAGCGGCCAGACCAGTAATCGTCGAAAGGTCACGCTGGACGGCTTCCTCACCACGAAGCACGATGGAAAAAGTATTATTGAAACCGAACGGCGGCATCCACTCGACCTGAAACTTTTCACGATAGGCTTGGGACACCGTGCCGAGGACACTGTCGGCGTCCTGATCGACCGGGAGCTTGAGAATGGCCGTGAGCGCGGTGCCGGTGTACTCGGGGTAGATGTCAATTTCACCGGCCCGCATCGCTTCGTGGCACAAAAACGAGCCCCCGAGATTCAGCCGCCTAACGACCGTCAAGTCCGTTCTGGCCTCGATATGTTGCGCGACCAGCTCAGCCAGCAGAATGTTTTCCGTGAAGTTCTTTGATCCGACCGTAATGACCGACTCGTCTTTTGCGCACGAGGCGAGCAAAGTCAGCGAAAGAATCAGAACAAGTTTCGAGATCAGCATGCGGTCGTTGCAGCGAGTTGGCCCCCGCCGCCTGGAACGCCCTCTTGACGGCGCTTTTTCTCTAACTGTCTATTTTGCTTACTTCTTTAGGCCTCGTAGACCGTACGGCCACCCAGTACTGTGTGAATAACTTTGATGTCTTTTATCGTATCCAGGTCCACATCGTGCGGGTCATTTTCGAGCATCACGAAATCCGCGAGTTTGCCGGAAGCGAGCATTCCCTTGCTGTTCTCTTCGAACGACGCGTAAGCCCCGTTCACTGTGCAGATGCGCATTGCTTCAGTTACTGATATGCGCTGACTCGGACCCCATACCCGACCGCGCACATCCTTGCGGGTCGCCATGCTCTGAATCGCCATCATCGGCTCGAACGGTCCGGGCGTGTAATCCGAGGCGGGCGCGACGGGAATGCCGGCATCCAGGAAGGAACGGTGCGCAAACATGCGCTCCATCTTTTCCTGACCGTATTCTCTCCACTTGTTGCCGTGGAAGTGGGCGTAAGTGTAGAACGGCGTCGGCACTACGCCGGCGGCCTTGATGCGCGCGAGCAACGCATCGTTGACCAGGGAACAGTGTTCAATTCGGAATCGAGGATTTTCGCCCTGGTGGTCCTTAAGCACGCGCTCGTAGGCGTTCATGACCATGTCTATCGCGACGTCGCCGTTCGCATGGATAGCGACTCGGAAGCTGTGCGCGACCGCATCGTCTACCGCGTCGTCGATTTCCTCCTGCGTCATCGTCAGAATGCCGTAGTCACCTGGCCGCTCCTCGTAGGGCGTACTCATGCTCATCGTGCGCTCGGATGCCGATCCATCGGCCACAAACTTGACGGCGCCGATGCGAATCATCTCATCGCCGAATCCGGAACGAATACCCGCCTGCTTGAGGGCTTTGTATACTGCGTTCCCTTTCCCTGCATATCCCGTTCCGCCGTAGGGCATGAATGAGACACGCACGGGGAGTTCGCCGGCGGCACGGACGTCCTGATAAGCGATCAGGTCGTCATAACCGCCCAACGCATCGGTCGTCGAGGTCAGCCCCGCGGCTGCCATGGATTGCAACGATATGCGGACGCTTTCCTGGCGGGTCATTCGATCCATAACCGGCCAGGTGCCCGCGTTGCGGAAAACATCGAGCGCATGCTCTGCGACCTTTCCGGTGAACTCTCCGTCCTCGCGGTAGAACTTGCCGCCAACAGGATCCGAGTCATCGATCGTGACGCCCGCCACTTCAAACGCCTTCGAGTTGACCACGGCGGTATGACCGCCACGATGCGCGACAAAAACGGGGTGATCTTTTACGACGTCATCAATGTCGTTTCGGTTGAGCGGCCGTTCGTCCTCGAACTTCGTGTCGTCATAGAGGACTCCAAGAACCCACTGACCGGGCGGTGTTTGCGCGGCCTTGCCGGCAAGCGCGTCCTTGACGTCCGCGATACGACGAAGGTTGACGTTTACCCCCAACGCCTCCTCTGCCAACAACGGATGACTGTGCGCATCGATAAATCCCGGCGTAACGGTCATCCCGCGGCCATCTATTCGTTTCGTACTGGCGTTCGCAAAGCTCCGGATATTGTCGCTAGAGCCGACGGCAAGAATGCGATCTCCGCGTATTGCAATTGCCTCTGCAGTTGCCTCATCCGAATTCATCGTCAAAACTTTTGCACCGGTCACGATCATGCTTGCGTACCCGGTCGCCGGTTCGTTTTGGGCGGAGGCGCCTGCTGCAAGACCAAAACCGATTGGCAACGCTGTCGGCGAGCCAAGAAATCTTCTGCGCGAGAACTGACTCATTATTTTCCACCTCCATTATTGCCGTGCCGTTGGTGTTCCGTAGCGAAACCACTGTAGCACTGGTTATCTCTTAGCCGCAGGTTAAGCATTCTCCTAGTTGTTTGCGGCGCTGGTTGGCGGGGGAGAGTTTTCCACGGTTGGTAGGCCTCTCTCCCGGGGGGAACCGTGGGCTATGATTGTTCTACCCCTGTCAGGGACGATGACCCATGCCTCGCCGAAATCAAAAGCGTAAAGCAGGAGACAAGCCCGCGGGCGCTGCCGCGTGCCAGTCCTCATCCCCGGGCGGCCGGATCGGCACGGCTCCCGCCAAGGCAGTCGGACAGAATCCCAACCTCTCCTCCAAGGAGTTTGCTGCTTGGGCCGCTGTGCTTCTGTTTCTGTACAGTTTTCTCGCCACCTGGGGACAGTTTGATTTCAGCAACCTGATGGGCTACAACAGCATGCTTGCCGACGCCCTGCTAAATGGGCGTTTGTCGATCGCCTACACTCCGGACGAAGTCCATCTCATCGACATGGTGCCGTTTGAGGGCCGTTACTACCTGCAATGGGGACCGGTACCGG
>CAUZRT010000392.1:0-3078 GCA_963582235.1 Lentisphaeria bacterium | reverse complement strand
CCTCTTTGCGATGATTTTCGCCGCCGGGACGAAGTAGATATTCGTAACCGCTCCCGTAGTTATGAAGAGGATGAGTAACTAATTAGTGGCTGACCGAAAACCCCTCCGCCACGAATGGGGAAATCGCGAGTTTTCGGTCAGCCACTAGGTCGCCATTGCGCGCACTGATCAAGCGGATTCCGGCACGAATGGCAACCGCTCCGCTTGCGCGAACTCACGGGAGCCCGACAATGTTTACGACGGTCAAGGTAGCATCAATTTCATTCCGCCCGATAAGATTCGATCTGGCCGCAAACGCGGATCGATTGGAAAAGGGATTCCGCAAAGCCGCACGGCGTGGAGTCCAGCTGGCGGTGGCGCCGGAAGGTGTTTTGGAGGGTTATGTGGTCAACGAAATCATTACCGGCAAGGCCCGGGCCGAGCGGATGGATGACGTGGCAGTGACCATGCGGTCGCCGGTGATCCGGCGTTTCCGCGAGCTGGCCCGGGAACTGAATATGTGCCTGGCATTCGGATGCGCCGAGCGCATCAACGGCAATGTTTTCAATTGCGCGCTGTTCATCGACCACGGCGGCCGCCTGCGCGGCAAGTATCACAAGATGCAATTGGCGGAGGGTTCGCATGAGTCGTGGTGGTTCAATCGCCTGGGCGAAACGAGCCGGGCATTCGACACGCCCTTCGGCCGCTGCGGCTTTCTGATATGCAACGATCGCTGGAACCCGGAGATCGCCAGGATTCCCGTACTCGACGGGGCGCGGTACCTGTTGATCCCATCATTCGGCATTCGTTCGCGGGATCAAGACAAAGCTGTGTTGGCGCGGGCGCGTGAGAACGGCGTGCCGGTTGTCGAGGCCAACGTTGGTGTGACCTTAATTATAAGTAAGGGGGAGGTCGTAAACGTGTCCCGGCGGGTGTCGGCGATTACCGTCGGCACGATTGAGATTCCGGCGCCGGCTGCGCCACGCAACCACAGCGCGCAGGAGCGCGCCTTTCTCAACTGGCGTCAAGAGGAAATGCCGAAGCGGTATCGGAAGAGGATGGAGGAAATTCGCAAACGCGCGCGTGGCAACCGGAAACGCGGCGGGTAGCCGCCGAAGGGCTAACTTTAGCCGTGGAAGCAGATTTCTTTGTGAATAGTAAGGTTCTCGACAATGAATAACGATCTTCGCCAACGCCTGGAGATTTCCGCAACCCGGCTCGATGAGATCAATGCGCTGTTGACCAATCCGGACACGCGGGTGGTCAATGACATTCTTGTCGTTGTCGACAAGTACGGGACTCCGGAGGAGATCAACCGCAAAGCAGCTGAAGCCGGACGATTGCCGGTTCTTCTCGAGCATGTCGCGGCGTCCAATCCCGAGTATCTGCAGGACCTCGAGTGGCTGCAGGCACAGCGGGACACCGGCGCTTTCGTGAGTATCGCTGACTATCGCAGAGACGTCCTGGGTGAGCGGGCGGAGACGACGCCGTTCAATGACGAGTTGGCGGTCACCCTGGAAATCAGTGCCTGCCAGTATTTCCCCTGGCTGATTGCCATCGCCGGGCGCGCGCTCGAGCAGGCCGACCTGATGCCGGGGCGTTTCATCAAAGTTCGGAAGATGAAGGAGCAGGAAGCCGACGGCGATCTGGCCGCCTTCGCCGCGGCCATGCAGATTATCGGTGCCAGTTATGTCGAGACGCTGGACACCAAAGGGACGGACGGCGCCAATGTTCATCTGGATGGACCGGCGACGCTGGCCGGCTATCTCGGTGGCGTCGGTCAGCCCAACGACTACGTGACCAAGTGGGTGGACGAGTATTTGTATTACAACACGACGTACGGTCTGCGGCAGGTCCTGAATGTTAACGCGGGAACAGTGATGGCGGCTTGCCTGCTGCACCGGCTTGGCGTCGACATCGAATTTAAAATTTCCGTATTGATGGGAACCGATAATCCGTACTCCCTGCTTTGGGTGCTGTTGGCTGCTAAATTGTTCTCACGCGACGACGGCAGCACGCCGCTGATCGGGCTTAACTGGAGCAATTCGGTCAACAACGAGACGATCGCCATCGCTGCCGAGATCCGGCGGGACCTTGGGTTCGAGGACGTCGTCCGCTTCGAGCATCACATTACGGAAACATTCAGGAACATTGTCCGGCAGCCGTACAACCGTCGCCATGAGCTCCCGGAGCTTGCGGCAAAGATCGCCAACATCTCGGCGAAACACGAAGGCAGCGATCCCGAGATCGAAGCGACGCGCGAGCATCCCTCGGACATCTTCGATTACTTCCGCGACAAGGCGGAGATCATCGCATCGGGCGATTGGGAGAAGCTGGCGGAAAATTTCATGGACAAATTCGAATCCGTCAGCCGAACCGCCCGCACTCTAACGGAGCACGGGCTTGCGGTAATTGCAGCACGGAATCTTCATGAAAATTGAGTGCCTCGAACCCTGTATTGTCAGCATCCCGTACACGCACCGCGAATCGAGCCCGCGTGAGCAGCGGGACGGGGTGACGGATGTCATTGTCAAATTATAGTCTTTTTCCGGGCGAGGAGGCAGGCGAGATGCTCGTTGTCGATCCAGCCTTCGCGGTATTGAATAATCTCGAGATCGTGGACCAGGGTGGGCAACTCGCCGTTCTCGAGCAGGTGGCGGGGACCGGGTTTGGGATTGCGTTCGAGGTTCGAGCGTGTGGGCTGTACGAAAAGGAGCACACCGTCCGCATTCAGGACACGGGGAAAGACGTCGAAAAGCGGGCGGTGAATGAACTTGTACGACAGGACCAGGTCCCAGGGCCCCGGCGGGAAGGTGGCGTTTTCCAAGTCGATGCAAACTGTTTGAATCCGCACGTGTGCCGCGGCAGCATGCTTATCCGCCAGCTCCAGAGCAACCTCCGAGACATCCGCGATCGTCACCACGAACCCGCGCCGGGCCAGCCAGATGGCGTGGCGGCCCGTGCCGCCGCCGGCGTCGATGGCCGCGCCGGTTTCCGGCAGTAGATGCGCGAGTTCGGCCACGATCGGCGCCGGCGGCGGCGCCCCGAGCCCCGGGCTCTGCTCACGGTAGCGACGATTCCATTTCTCGCGGTCAGAGA
>CAUZRT010000391.1:0-3090 GCA_963582235.1 Lentisphaeria bacterium | reverse complement strand
ATCTCGAGACCACAGGGCATACTGATCGCCGCGGCACAAAAATTCGTTTCAAACCTGACGTGAAAATTTTCGACGATACAACCTACTCTTTTGACACACTCACCCGGCGACTGCGCGAGTTGGCGTTTCTGAACAAAGGCCTGCTGATTACGATCGAAGACGAACGCGACGAAAAATCGCACAAGTTTCATTACACCGGCGGCATTGTTTCGTTCGTCGAGCACCTCAACAACAAGAAGACCGGACTTCACGACCAGGTGATTTATTTTTCTGGTGTACGCGATGGCGTCGATCTTGAGATCGCCATGCAGTACAACGACTCCTACCAGGAACAGATTTTCTCGTTCGCCAACAATATCAATACGCACGAAGGTGGAACACATCTGAGCGGCTTCAAGGCTGCGATGACGAGAACACTCAACAGCTACGCTGTGTCAAACAGTCTGTTTAAGGATCTCAAAGATAATCTTTCCGGCGACGATGTTCGTGAAGGCTTGATCTGTGTGATCAGCGTGAAACTTGCGCAACCACAGTTTGAGGGCCAGACGAAAACGAAACTGGGGAACAGCGAGGTCAAAGGTATCGTTGAAACGCTCACCAACGAGGGGTTCGGCGCGTTTCTGGAGCAGAACCCGGGGGTCGGCAAGAAAATCATCGGCAAGGCCATCGAGGCTGCCCGGGCACGCGATGCAGCCCGCAAGGCAAGGGAACTGGTTCGCCGGAAGGGCGCCCTGGACAGCACCTCACTGCCGGGCAAGCTTGCAGACTGCCAGGAACGGGCACCCGAGCTTTCGGAGATCTTCATTGTAGAGGGAGAGTCGGCCGGCGGGTCTGCCAAGCAGGGCCGTGACCGTCGGACACAGGCTATCCTGCCGATCAAGGGAAAAATTCTAAACGTGGAAAAAGCCCGGTACGACAAGATGCTGTCGCACCAGGAAATTATCGCGATGATCACAGCGCTCGGCACGGGCATCGGTCAGGAAGATTTCGATATCGAAAAGCTCCGGTATCACAAGATCATTATCATGACGGATGCGGATGTCGATGGCTCTCACATCCGCACCTTGCTGTTGACCTTCTTCTTTCGACAAATGCCGCAGTTGATGGAACACGGTTATATCTATATCGCGCAGCCGCCGTTGTTCAAGGTCAAGAAGGGCCGGGCCGCCGCGCGGTACATTAAAGACGAACGGGACATGTCGGCATTTCTACTGAAGAAGGCGGTCGAAAGTGCCACCCTGAGCGCAGGAAAATCACGAGACGGAGCCAGTCGAGTTCTTGAAGGTCGGGATCTCAGCGCTTTTCTCGAGGGGCTCATGGAGATTGCCCGTGTGTTCGCCCGTGTGGATCGCCATTTTCGGGACCACAGGATCGTCGACTTGTTGCTGGAATCGGAAGTCCGAGACCGTGAGTACCTCGGGGCAAAACCGAAGATGCAGGAGCTGGCCAGGAAGATTTCGGCGCTCGGCTATACGACGAACGTTGCAACTGACGAGGAACATAGCGTCGACAAGATTGTTTTTCGGCATGGCAGTTCCGTTGAGCGCGAGATCGGGTATGCGGAAATCTCGAGCCCGGAGTACCAGCGTCTGGTCCAACTGCATCAGGCAAGCGGGGAGTGGGACCGACCGCCGTTCACCGTTAAGACGGACAAGTCGACGGTCCAGCTCGAGGACCGGCAGGAACTGTTGGACCACATACTGGTGGTCGGGAAGCGAGACCTCCAGATCCAAAGATACAAAGGGCTGGGAGAAATGAACCCCGATCAGCTGTGGGAAACCACGATGGACCCTGAGAAGCGGCGATTGCTTCAGGTCCAGGTCAGCGATGCCGTCGGCAGTGATGAAATATTCAGCATTTTGATGGGTGATGCGGTCGAACCGCGCAGGCAGTTCATTCAGGACAACGCTCTGGATGTGAAAAACCTGGACGTCTAGACGCAGTAGCCCCAGCTCAAACACGGACAATCCGCGAAAAATGGCAGAAGAGCAGACACCTCCCGGACCGAATCACCTTGTTGTAAACATTGAAGACGAGATGCGCCGGTCGTACCTCGACTACGCAATGAGCGTCATCATCGGCAGGGCACTGCCCGACGTCCGTGACGGCCTGAAACCGGTCCACCGCCGGATTCTGTTCGGCATGCGCGAGATGGGCTTGGCTCCGAATCGTCCGTACCGGAAATGTGCGAAGATCGTCGGAGAAGTGATGGGGAATTATCACCCCCATGGCGACAGCCCGATCTATGACTCCGTGGTGCGGATGGCCCAGCATTTTTCGTATCGATATCCGCTCGTGGACGGACAGGGAAATTTCGGGTCCGTTGATGGTGATCCGCCGGCGGCGATGCGGTACACCGAAGCGCGGATGCAGGCGCTGTCGGAGGCTTTGCTCGAAGACATCGACAAGGACACCGTCGATTTTGTCGCTACCTACGATGAATCCGGGTCCGAGCCTTCCTACCTTCCGGCGAGAGTTCCGAACCTGCTGGTGAATGGCTCCGGCGGTATTGCGGTGGGGATGGCGACAAATATGCCACCGCACAACCTCCGGGAGATCTGCGACGCGGTTATTCACCTCATCAACAAGAAGAGCGCCACTTATGAGGAAATCGCGGAGATGGTCCCCGGTCCCGACTTCCCGACCGCCGGCTTTATTTATGGTCGTAGCGGCATCCAGCAGGCGTACAGGGAAGGACGCGGCCAGATCACAATGCGTGCCCGGGCAATAATCGAACCGTTAGGAAAAGACCGACATGCCATCATCATCACCGAACTGCCCTACCAGGTGAACAAGGCTCGATTGATTGAAAAAATTGCCGAACTCGTTAACAACAAGAAGATCGAAGGGATATCCGATATCCGCGACGAAAGCGACCGGGACGGCATCCGCGTGGCGATCGAGCTCAAACGTGGGGAGCAGCCGACCATTATCCTGAACAAGCTTTACAAGCAGACGGCGATGCAGTCGACCTTCGGGGTCATCAACCTGGCGATCGTCAACGGCCAGCCCCGAGTTCTGACGCTTGTGCAGCTGCTTCGGCATTTCATCGATCACCGGATCGACGTGGTTCGGCGCCGCTCACAGTTC
>CAUZRT010000390.1:0-3093 GCA_963582235.1 Lentisphaeria bacterium | reverse complement strand
CATACCGATCGGATTCGCCATTCTCTCGGTATGGATGTTCATATGCGCTGTGCAGGATGTCGTGGTGTGGAAGAGGGGAAGAGGGGAACCCGTCTCCGGCGGCTGACGGATGACGGCTCGAGGGGATCCCCGGCCGCCCGAAACCGAGTCTCTAACGGCCTTTACAACTGAGGTTGAATCCGGGGCGTTGTACCTGCACTTCGAGGTGCGTGAATAGTTAGTGCTGACCGAAAACCCGAAATTTCCCGATTCGCGGTTGAGACCCGCCGTTGCTCCAGACTCAAACACACGTCGGTCGGACCCCCTTGGAGCGATTCGGTCGGCTATTGGCGACCTCTTGCACCGGGTCTCCGCCGAGGGGTTTTCGGTCAGCCACTAGTAGTCTGTCTCGCTTACATTTTCGTATTGACGCGAGGTATTTTGGATGCCCAGGTGCGTCGCGGCGAAAAAGGCGATGCCAAAGCATCGTCGTTTCGCCCCGACGCGGCTGAGTGCCAAAAGACCCGCGCCCTTCGGGTTGTGCCTTTTTGGGCGCTGGGATTACGTTGGCGTTCGGAGGACATACCTACAGGTCTGCCCGTCCTCCGACCAGCGCATCCCAGCATCCAAAATAGGCACAATCAATCCGCAAAGTTAAGCGGGACAGACTACTAGTCCCGAACCGCATCTGAACAGGTTCAAAACTCGGATGTCCATTACGGAGTCCGCGATTGTATGGCTGCTCTCATTTCATTGATCCTGGCTTTGGTCGGTGTCCCGTTGTTCGCCGTCATGGGACTGGCTTCGATCATCAGCCACAAACAGGCTGATATCGATCTGCTGGCGATCATTATCAGCTTTTACGAGCTTTCCACTACGCCGTTGCTGCAGGCGTTGCCGCTGTTCGCCTTCGGCGGCTATATGCTGGCGCACAGCCGGGCGCCGGATCGTTTGATGCGTTTGTCAAACGCCGTACTCGGCTGGCTGCCAGGCGGCCTTGCCATTGTCGCCGTCATTGCCGCTTCGATCCTGACGGCGTTGACCGGGGCTTCGGGTGTGACAATCGTTGCCCTCGGCGGACTATTGCTGCCGGTTTTGCAGCAGCAGCGCTACGAGGAGAAGTTTAGCCTCGGTGTCATAACCACCGGCGGCAGTCTCGGACTGCTCTTCGCACCGAGTTTGCCGATTATTCTGTACGGCGTCGTTTCGCAGACCAACACAGAGCACTTGTTTCGCGGCGGTTTCCTGCCCGGCTGCATGATTATCATCGCGCTGTCGTTGTATTGCTGTTTTCGCGGTTGGCGCGACAATGTACCGCGACGCGATTTCGACTGGGGAGAGCTGTGGCGGTCACTTTGGGCTGCCAAATGGGAACTGCCGCTTCCGGTCATCATTGTCGTGGGCATTTATCGCGGTTTTTTCGCAATCAGCGAAGCGGCCGTTGTCGCCACGGCCTATATCCTCCTGGTGGAAATTGTAATCACCCGAGACATCAGACTGCGGCAGGTCGGGCGTATCGCGCGTGAGAGCATGGGTTTGATCGGCGGCATCCTGATCATCCTTGGCATTACCATGGCGGTGAATAACGTCATTATCGATGCCGAAGTCCCGGAGAAGATTTTCGAGCGCATCAGCCCGTACATGGTCAACAAGTACGCATTCCTTGTTGCCCTCAATGCCTTTCTCCTGGTTGTCGGTTGCATGATCGACATTTACGCTGCCATCGTTCTGGTGGTGCCGTTGATATATCCGATCGCCATGGCATTCGGCATCAATGATGTCCACCTCGGTATCATCTTTCTCACAAACCTGGGAATCGGCTATGCGACGCCGCCGGTGGGTATAAACCTGTTCATCGCCAGCATCCGCTTCAATCAGCCTGTACTCAAGCTTTATTGGGCGTGTATTCCGTTCATTCTGCTGCTGCTGGTCTTGTTGGGCATAATCACCTTTGTACCCAAATTGACTCTTCTACTCGTGGCGGAGTAGCGACTGGGGATTTTGGATTGGGGACTGGGGATTCGGGATTGGGCCCACGGATGGCTAAGCGATACCACGGATGGAGACGAAGGATTGGGGTTCGGGACCGGGGCGACGAAGTCCGTCCCGGTCAGCGGACGGATGACTCAGCGAAGTCGAGGGAATGGGAATGAATGGCGAATCTAAACCAATTTAATTTGTCACCGACTGCTTTCGCTCCACTCATACGTCACGGCGAACAGACTCCCGAATCCTGCCGAGCTGGGTGGTCACCGCTTCGACGATTCGCTCTTCGACGTCCGCCGCCCAGCGGTCGGCGCCATGACCGTACTCGTGCAGATAGGCACCGCCTTCGTAGCCGCCTTCGTGATGCACCCGTGTCGACGGCATATACGCCACCAGCGTATTTGCGTAACCGCTCACCCAGGTCTGGCGTCCGAACATCTCGCGAAAGCGGTGGGCGTAATCAACAACGGCTTCGCCGCCCAGCGCGATCATCACGTGCGCCCCCAGCTGCCAGACCTGAATCGGGTACGGATAGCTGGTCGGCAGCGCAACGTCCGGCTGACGATCGAGAACGTCCAGCCAACGCCGGGCCCAGCGGCCGCGAACGTCTTCCGCATCGACCGCCGTCGTCAACATGTCTATCGATATGACAGACTCATAATCGAGATCGACATATTGAAACGCCGTGTCGAGCCGATCGCTCAATGGCGCCAGTGGTGTCAGCAACACCTCCTCGACGGCGGCCGCGAGCATATTGCCGTAACGTTCGCACAGGTTGAGCTGGCGCCGCGGCAACGGGTTCTGATCGGCGCCGCAGCCCGGAAAGAACATGGCTGTCACGCCGGGATGACTCGCCTCGAGCGCCAGCTGTGCGTAACCGGGATAATCACCGCACCATTCTGTGAAGCTCATCGTCGTCGGGTGACAGGCGTAACCGAAGAGGATGCCAATCAAGGCATCGTCTTCTGACCGAATGGTCATGACTGGTACGGTATGATCGACGCGGCCGGCCAGGGATTCTCCGCGGGCCTGCCGTGCGGCGACCTCCGACTCCGGATTGTCGCGTCTATTCACTGCAAAACGTGTGATGCCGTCACCGATCGACAACCGGACCGGCCGCAGATCCGC